>JBAXOC010000269.1:0-2671 GCA_037133455.1 Comamonadaceae bacterium
GTGATGGCGGCAACCTGCTCTTTTTCCTCTTTGGCCGATGCGGTCAACACCACCATTGAAATTATTCAACTCGGCGTACCGATTGCCCGCTGCGAACTGCTTGATGCCAATACCATCCGCATGGTGAACCAACACTCCAAGCTGACACTGCGTGAAGGCGCGATGTTGCTGATGGAGTTTCACGGCTCGCCTTCGTCTGTCCAAGAGCAAGTACAAACCGTGCAGACGCTAGCCCAAGACCATGGAGGCGCAGCGTTTGAATGGGCGAATACGCCTGAGGAACGCACCCGTTTGTGGACAGCCCGTCACAACGCCTACTTTGCAGGCGTTCAGTCCCGCCCGGGATGCCGTGCCATCACAACCGACACCTGCGTGCCTATCTCCAAACTGGCGCAAGCCTTGTTAGATTCAGTTACGGAAGCCGAGGAAGCGGGGCTGCCTTACTTTATGGTCGGCCACGTGGGTGACGGTAATTTTCATATGGGCTATTTGATTGATCCCCTGGTGCCACAGGAGCGCGTAGTCGCAGAGCGACTCAACACGCAGTTGGTGGACCGCGCGTTGCGCTTAGGCGGAACCTGTACCGGCGAGCACGGCGTGGGCTTGCACAAGATGGACTTCTTGGTCTCGGAAACAGGCGCAGGCGCAGTCGACATGATGCGCACCATTAAACGGGCGCTTGACCCACAAAATATTCTCAACCCTGGAAAAATATTTACGCTGTAAAACGCGTCGCGGTTTTTGAAATTATTCCGAAGTGCGGAGCATCTCTAGGTAATCCTCACGCGTCGCCAAACGCGGGTTGGTTTTATGGCAATGGTCTGCCATCGCGCCGTCGATAATTTTTTCATATAAATCAGCGCCCACGCCCAGCGCTTTGAGCCCACGTGGCAAACTTAGCCGCGCGTTCATGGCATGAATCGCCTCTGCAAGCTCAGTGCCTTTGGCGTCACAGCTTCCTAGGCCCATGGCATGCGCCATGCGCTGCAAACGTTTATCTTTTTGCATCGACTCGGCAGGCGCGTTAAAACGAATCACTGCGGGCAAGAAGATAGCGTTTAAGGTGCCGTGGTGTAAGCGCGGGTTCACGCCTCCCAAACTGTGGCTTAAGCTGTGCACACAGCCCAAGCCTTTTTGAAATGCCAGCGCCCCTTGCACGCTAGCGCTCATCATGTTCCAACGCGCATCGCGGTCTGCGCCGTTGTGCGTGGCTTGCTCAATGTGGCTCCAACCTCGGGCCAAGCCGTCAAGCCCAATGCCATCGGCGGGCGGATTGACCGAAGGGGCCATGAAGGTTTCCATGCAATGCGCAATCGCATCCATGCCGGTTGCGGCAGTGAGCCCCGGCGGCAAACTCAAGGTCAGCTCGGGATCACACAGCGCCGCTTTAGGCATCAGGTGCCAGCTGTGAAAACCGACCTTGCGCCCGTCATCCAAAATAATAATCGCGCCGCGGGCCACTTCGCTGCCTGTGCCTGCGGTCGTTGGAACGGCAATCAACGGCAACACCGCGTCAGTGATTTTCGGGCTACCGCCTTCAATCGTTGCATAAGTTTTTAAGGAGCCGGGGTGCGTTGCTGCAATACAAACGCCTTTAGCTAAGTCAAGGCTCGAGCCGCCGCCCACACCAATCAAACCATCGCAGCCGTGGGCCTTTAACACCTCCACCGCTGCGCGAACTGCAGCCTCAGTGGGGTTGGATGGCGTTTGATCAAAAATGGCATGCGGCATAGTGCCCAAGGCCAGCAGCGCTTTGTCGAGCACACCAGCAGTACGAACGCCTGCGTCTGTCACGATCAAGGGCTTTTTAATTCCAACCCGTTCGCACTCTGCTTTCAATAAAGACAGGATGCCAAAGTCGATGTTGATTTGGGTGAGGTAGTTAATGAGTGCCATGGTTTTTGTTTAATTGAAAAGGGGCGCGGTACAGCCACACCGTTTTACCATTGGGCGCGGTATAGCGCGCTGTTGGGATGAGTTCTTCGGCTTCAAAGTCGAGGCTCACCAACCACGCACCCGAACGCAATTCCTGTTGGGCTTTTTGAGATGCGCGGGGCATGCTCTCAGGCCGCTGAAAGAGGTAAACCATTTGGTAGCCTGACCAATCTGCTGCCCAAATATCGCCTCGTGTGATCCGCGCCCAAGGCAAACGCAAGGCACACAACCATCGCAGCATGGCGCTCCACTCAATGCCATAAAACTGGACTTTAGGATAAGCACGGCGCAAGGCGCGAAGGCCATGACCCAAACCGCAGCCAGCATCCAAAATCTTGGCTCCCGATTTCAAAGGTGCATGGGCTGGCAAATCCAAGAGCGCATTCGCGGGCGTTGGAAACAACGGGGCGTCCGACCAGGTGTTGATCGGGTACACCAATAGCATCAAGCCCATCGGCAAAAGCCACACCCAAGCAGGCAGATCGCCCAAGCCCAACATTGGCAACGTAAAGGCCAAGGACACCGGAAACCCGGCTGCAATCAACCCTTTGCGCCACCACGAATTCCCCCACAAGCTCAGGCCGATACCCAGCGCGCTAGCCAAGGACAGCGCCCAACCGACATGCAAGCCTTGGCTCATTGAAACCCGAAAAACCGCCCACGCAGCGCCCCAAGCCAAGAGCGCAGGCAAAGGCCACGGCGGCGCAGCTCTCAACCGTTTTAAACCAGAGGGGGC
>JBAXOC010000270.1:0-2643 GCA_037133455.1 Comamonadaceae bacterium
GGCGGACAAAACAGCCCAGCTCTTAAAAGCCAAATTTGGCGGGCGCATTACGGTAGGAAAAACTGGGGCGTGGATCAAAGCAAAGCAAACTTACAGCAGCTTTGCTGTGAACGTGGGCTCGTTGGATTCGGATGCCCGAATGAAAGACGTGCGTATTTTTGAGTTCGACAACCGAGGGAAGATCGTTTCCTTAACGCAAGCGCAAAGCGGCGTATTTGGCCCCGGCGAGTCTTGGGTTTTGCAAGGCGTTGATCGCACCGAATTCAACACCTCCAATCCAGATGCAAGCAACGCAGTCACAACCCGACAACAGCAACTGACCTGGCTCAATAAAGTCAGCGCTGAAATGGTGTCTGCGGCCGTATTACGCCCCGAGCGCATGGGAACTGTGGATTTGTTTCAATACATTCGACACCTTCACTCCAACGGCCAATCGGCTCAAAAATACGAAATCCAATTTTGGAAAAAAATGTTTTATCCCCTGAGTTGTCTGGTCATGATGGTCTTGGCGCTGCCGTTTGCCTACCTTCACTTTCGATCGGGCGGAATCACCCCGTTCGTTTTTGGAGGAATCATGGCGGGGATTAGCTTTGTTTTACTCAATAACGTTTTAGGAGATTTGGGTTACCTCCAAGGCTGGCAGCCGTGGTTTACCGCCGCCCTCCCCGGCCTCATTTATTCCTTTATTTCACTCTCAGCATTTACTTGGTTGGTTCGCAGACAATGAATACATCAACACAAGGCATTATTTTGTTTGCCCACGGTTCGCGGGACCCGCTTTGGCACAAGCCCATGGAAGCCGTAGCCCAGCAAATTAGGCTCACCAACCCAAAGATGCAAGTGGTCTGCGCCTATTTGGAATTAAGTACCCCAGACCTTGCAACGGCGGCCCAGACGCTGATTGATGCGGGCGTTCGCTTGATTACGATCGTTCCCATGTTTTTAGGTGTTGGTAAGCATGCGCGAGAAGACCTTCCCTTGCTTGTCAGCGATCTCTCGCAAGCCCATCCGACCATGGAGTTCACGCTCCAAAAAGCGGTGGGCGAAGACCACAGACTGATTCAAGTATTGGCTCGCATTGCTTTAAATCATCCGGAATAAAGCATAATGAAGTTCATCTATAGTCGTAATCTGATATGAACCTTCATCAATTTCGCTTTGTTCAAGAAGCCGTTCGCCGCAACTTGAACCTGACCGAAGCCGCCAAAGCCCTTCACACCTCCCAGCCCGGGGTCTCCAAAGCCATCATTGAACTCGAAGATGAATTAGGGATTGAGATTTTTGCTAGGCACGGAAAGCGACTTAAGCGCGTGACGGAGCCCGGGGAGCATGTTCTCAAAAGTATTGATTTGATTTTGCGCGAAGTCAGTAACCTCAAACGCATTGGAGAGCAATACTGCATGGAAGACAGTGGCACCTTGTCCATTGCTACAACCCACACCCAAGCCCGCTATGTATTGCCTGAAAAAGTAGCGGCGCTGCGTACTGCGTTTCCGAAGGTCAATATCAGCCTGCACCAAGGCTCCCCCGACCAGGTCGCTCGCATGTTGATTGACGAAGTGGCAGAAATTGGCATCGCCACCGAATCACTGGCGGATTACGCTGAACTAGTCACCCTGCCCTGCTACGAATGGCAGCACATGATTGTTCTCCCTATCGATCATCCCTTGGCCGGCAAGACCAGCATTACTCTGGAAGACGTTGCCCAAGAACCCCTGATTACCTACCACCCGTCCTTTACCGGCCGCACCAAAATTGACCGCGCTTTTGCCGAGCACAAATTTGAACCCCGCATCGCTCTCGAGGCGATTGATTCAGACGTGATCAAAACCTATGTGCGCTTGGGTCTGGGCGTTGGTATTGCTGCAGAAATGGCGGTTCGCGATGTCCAAGAAGAAGGGCCCAAGTCAGGCCTCATCGTTCGCCCCGCAGGCCATCTTTTTGGTAAAAACATGGCCCGCGTGGCCTTTAAACGCAGCGCCTATTTGCGTAATTTCGTATTTACTTTTGCCCAACTCCTAAGCAACCGCTTGAACCGCGAGATCGTGGCCCGGGCGATGGCAGGGCATTTGAACGACTCCGATATTTAATTCACGTTGGCAATGACGCATCCCGTAACTCCAGAACTTCGCAGCCGTCTTCCTGAAGTCGGCACGACCATTTTCACGGTGATGTCGGCACTGGCGGCGCAGCACCAAGCCGTCAATTTAGGTCAAGGTTTTCCCGACTTCGCTTGCGACCCCACACTGGTTGATGAAGTGACCCGTGCGATGCAAGCGGGCCACAACCAATACCCACCCATGGCGGGCATCCCTGCTTTACGCCAAACGATCTCGGGAAAAATCATCGCCCTGCATGGCAAGACCTATTCGCCAACCGATGAAATCACCATCACCGCGGGCGCAACCCAAGCCATTCTCACCATCATTTTGGCCATCGTTCATCCCGGCGACGAGGTCATTGTTTTAGAACCTTGTTACGACAGCTACGTTCCCAACATTGCGCTTGCGGGCGGGGTGGTGGTTCGGGTGCCGTTACAGCCTGGAACTTTTCGCCCCGACTTTGAAAAAATCAAAACCGCATTAACCTCCAAAACCCGTGCCATCGTCATCAACACGCCGCACAACCCCAGCGCCACCGTAT
>JBAXOC010000271.1:0-2641 GCA_037133455.1 Comamonadaceae bacterium
GCCTTGGGGTGCGTATTTTGGGCGAAGTCAAAAAGGAATACGCCGACCTTTTGCGCCGCGCTGATGCTATCTTCATTGAAGAGTTGCGTAACTTTATCGACGAAGCAACTGGAAAAAGCTGGTATGACCTCACCAGCCAAGCCTTTGCCGTCTTTTTACCGGTCAAAAGCGTAGGCGTTATGGGCGACGGCCGAACGTATGACTACGTTGTCGCACTCCGCGCCGTACAAACCAGCGACTTCATGACCGCCGATTGGGCAGAGCTTCCCTACGCCTTGCTTAAAAAAGTATCGGGCCGAATCATCAACGAAGTGCGCGGAATTAACCGCGTAACCTACGATGTTTCAAGCAAGCCGCCGGCTACTATTGAGTGGGAATAGTTTCAACAATTTTTCATTATTAGGACTCATCAATGTACATGCCCGCCCAGTTCGACAGCAAAGATATCGCAGTAGCAGCGCAGGTGATGCGCAGTCATCCTTTTGCCAGCCTGATTTCGATAGACGATGCAGGTTTGCCTTTTGTAACCCACTTGCCCTTGCATTGGGAGGAAGCGAAAGACGCTGTGCATGGCCGTTTACTGGGGCATTGCGCCCGAGGCAATCCGCATTGGAAATTTCTCACAGCCCGGCCCCAGGCTGTTGTTACCTTTATGGGGCCTCACGCTTACATGTCGCCCAAGGTTTACCCTGACCTTGTTCGGGTTCCAACCTGGAACTATGTGGCTGTTCACTGCACAGTAGAGGCAGAAATCTTGGACGGACACGCCGCCAAGGACGCACTTCTTAAGCAATTAATCGCCGACCACGAGCCCGCCTACGCAGACCAGTGGCGAGCGTTACCCGAAGACTACACGGGGAAAATGCTCAGCGGCATTGTTGCTTTCTCATTAAAAATCATAGAGTTACAGTGCAAAATTAAAGTGAATCAACACCGTCCCGAGGCTCACGGCCGCATGCTGGAGATCTACGACGCAGGCAGCCCGGATGAAAAAGCGCTGGGACAATGGATGCGCCAAATAGGTCTGAATGCCTGAAACCTTAGTGCCTGATACGCACTGGATGCGCCTGGCGTTAGCGCAGGCGGCGCTCGCAGGGCAAGCCGGAGAAGTGCCCGTTGGGGCAGTAATCATTAAAAATGGCGAGTTAATTGCCGTGGGCCACAACGCCCCCATTAGCCAGCACGATCCCACGGCCCATGCTGAAATTGCTGCGTTACGGGCGGCGGCAAAAGCGTTGGGAAATTACCGACTTGATGGCTGCGAATTGTTCGTGACCTTGGAGCCCTGCGCCATGTGCGCTGGCGCAATGATCCATGCGCGGCTTAAGCGCGTGGTTTTTGGCGCTCCCGAACCCCGAACTGGCGCGGCGGGTTCCGTCTTGAATTTATTCAGCCCATCGGATTTAAACCACCAAACCGAAGTCTTAGGCGGAGTTCTCGCGTCGGAGTGCGCTGCCGTTTTGCATGATTTTTTTAAGCCGAAGAGGGTGACGATGAACCCCGTGCGCGATGACGCCTTGCGAACCCCCGAGGATTGTTTTGCGAACCTGCAGGACTATCCTTGGCAACCCCACTACCTCAATGACTTGCCTGCCTTGGATGGTTTGCGCTTGCATTACCTGGATGCGGGTTCACCTGACGCCGCAACAACTTACCTCTGTTTACATGGCAACCCGGCCTGGAGTTACCTGTACCGCAAGATGATTCCTGTTTTTGCTGGGGCATGGCAGCGCGTGATTGCGCCTGATCTGATCGGTTTTGGGAAAAGTGATAAGCCAAAAAAAGACAGCGCCCATACGTTTACCTTTCACCGCCAGATCTTGCTGGAATTCATTGAGCGTTTGGACTTACGCAACATCGTTTTGGTGGTTCAAGACTGGGGCGGCATTTTGGGTTTGACCTTGCCCATGGCCGCGCCAGAGCGATTTTCTGGATTGCTGGTGATGAATACCATGCTCGCTACGGGGGATGTGCCTTTGTCGCCCGGGTTTGTCGCGTGGCGCAGCTGGTGTGAGAAAAACCCTGAGTTTGACGTCGGTCGCTTATTGGCGCGGGGTAATCCCAAACTGTCAGAAGAAGAATGGCAAGCCTTTAACGCCCCGTTTCCTGACCGAGGCCACCGGGCCGCTTTGCGGGCTTTTCCTCAACGTGTTCCTGAAAATATGAATGACGATGGCGCGGCCCTCTCCCGCGCGGCTCGTGATTTTTGGCTTAACGATTGGACTGGAAAAAGCTTTATGGCGATTGGCCAACAAGATCCCGTTTTGGGTGAGCCGGTCATGCGCCACTTGCAAAGTCAGATACGAGGTTGTTCAGAGGTTCTTGTGTTGCCGCAGGCCGGTCACTTTGTTCAAGAGCATGGTGAGGCGATTGCAAAAGCGGCCTTGGGTTTTTTTAATCCAAGATAATAGGGCGATTGCTATGAGCCACATCTACATTTACTCGCCCTCCAGCGCCGTCAGAGACAAGGCTGCTTTTCGCCGTGGGATCCAAAGGCTTCGCGCTTTGGGTCACGAAGTCGAGGTGGATGCGGATGCTTTGACTTCTTCCCAGCGGTTTGCAGGGGACGATTCCACTCGGATTGCTGCGATTTCCCGAGCCGCCAGCAGCGGGGCCCCGCTGCTGGCGGCTCGGGAAATCG
>JBAXOC010000272.1:0-2624 GCA_037133455.1 Comamonadaceae bacterium
GGATATGCCCGATCCCACGGGGTATGGCCGCATTGAGCGCGAAGGCGATGCTGTTCGTGCGATCGTGGAACACAAAGATGCAACCCCCGCGCAGCGCGCATTGACCGAAATTTACAGCGGCATCATGGCTGTGCCTGCGCGTTTGCTCAAAGGCTGGCTGGCGCGGCTTGAGAACAACAATGCCCAAGGCGAGTTTTACCTGACCGACATTGTGAAATTTGCCGTTCAAGACGGCGTAAGTGTCTTGGCCCACACGATTACAGACGCGGTGCAGGTCGCCGGAATCAACAGCCCCGTGCAACTGGCCGAGCTCGAGCGCGCTTACCAACAGCGACTGGCCCTGGCTCTCATGGAGCAAGGCGTTCGGCTCAAAGACCCATCGCGGTTGGATATTCGCGGTGTGTTGGAGTGTGCCGGTGATGTAGAAATCGATGTCAATTGCATCTTTGAAGGCCACGTCGCTTTGGGCGAAGGTGTAAAAATCGGCGCGAACTGTGTGATTTCCAATTGCACAATTGCAACCGGTGCAGTGATTCATCCTTTCACGCACATCGATGGCGAAAAACTTGGCGTAACGGTGGGTGAGGACGCCCGCGTCGGCCCCTTCGCCCGCTTGCGACCCGGCGCCCAGCTCGCAGCAGACGTACACATCGGCAATTTTGTGGAAGTAAAAAACTCCACCCTAGCCCAAGGTGCCAAAGCCAACCACCTCGCCTACTTGGGCGACGCTACCGTGGGTGAGCGCGTCAACTTCGGCGCAGGCAGCATCACCGCCAACTACGACGGCGTCAACAAACACCGTACCATGATCGAGGCCGATGTCCATATCGGTAGCAACTGCGTGTTAGTCGCCCCTGTCACCATTGGAGTGGGCGGCACAGTGGGCGGCGGCTCTACGATTACCAAAAGCACGGAAGCAGGCGCGTTGAGCGTGGCGCGGGGGAAGCAGGTAAGCGTTGCTAACTGGAAGCGGCCGGAGAAAAAGCCGAAGGCTTAACTCCGTAACACCGGCCAAGTGCTGGTGAACTTCGCCCGCTTGGTGGCAAAAAACGCTTTCACATTTCGCACATTCGCGTCTTGGGTGAGTAGGCGTTGCGTGATCGCCAGATAGTCGGGCATGTCGGCCGCTTGGACCACCAACACAAAGTCTGGCCCGGGCGAGACGCGCCAACATTGCTGCACGGCGTCGTCAGCGCAGGCGCGTTTCTCGAAGGCGTCTAAGTGTTCAGCGCCTTGCGTGTCTAGCGTCACTTCTATCAAAGCGGTCAGACCATGGCCGAGTGTTGCGCCTAATTTATCGGAGTTGAGCACGGCGATTTGCCGTTCAATCCAGCCCTCATCCGTCAAGCGCTTCACTCGACGAAGGCAGGTGGGCGGGGAGATTTTCAGGCGCTCGGATAAGGCTACGTTGCTGAGCGTGGCGTCGTGCTGCAGGGCGTCGAGCAGTTTTAAGTCTGTCTCGTCAAGGAATTCTTGTTTCATAAGATTGAAATAATTGAATTTAAATTTCAGATTAAGTAATTAGTGGAATTTTCGCTCAAATAAGTAGAAAAATAAACAATAAATTTCTTTTTAAGGTGCTTACTATCTAGACTTCACAATTCAGGAGTGCTTTTTATGTGTGGCATCGTCGGAGCCGTTTCTACCCGCAATATCGTCCCCATCCTCGTCCAAGGCTTGCAGCGCTTGGAATACCGAGGCTACGACTCCTGCGGCGTGGCCGTGCACTCGGCCAGTTTGGGTGCTAAGCAGGGCGGCCTGCAGCGCGCCCGCAGCACGGCACGCGTGTCTGAGCTGATCGACCAAGTCAAGGTCGACCATATCGAAGGTGGAACAGGTATTGCCCACACACGGTGGGCCACGCACGGAGCGCCTGCGGTGCATAACGCGCATCCGCACTTTAGCCATGGCACGGGAAATGGCGCGGGTGAATCAAAATCCGGCCGCGTGGCGCTTGTTCACAACGGCATCATTGAAAACCACGACGAACTACGCGCTGCGTTGCAAGCCAAGGGGTACGAGTTTTTAAGCCAAACCGACACCGAGGTCATTGCTCACTTGGTAGACAGCCTCTACAACGGCGATGTATTCGACGCCGTCAAAGCCGCTGTTTTGCAGTTGAACGGCGCGTATGCGATTGCCGTATTCCACAAAGACGAGCCGCATCGGGTCATTGGCGCACGCGCAGGCTCTCCGCTCATCTTGGGCGTGGGCAAAGAGCACAGCGAAACTTTCCTCGCCAGTGACGCCATGGCTTTAGCTGGGGTGACCGACCAAATTGTTTACCTCGAAGAGGGCGATGTGGTCGACATTCAAATCGGCAAATACTGGGTGCAAGACCGCCAACACAAAGCAGTCACCCGCGAAGTCAAAACCGTGCAAGCGCACAGCGGCGCCGCTGAGTTGGGCCCTTACCGCCATTACATGCAAAAAGAAATATTCGAGCAGCCGCGTGCCATTGCCGACACACTCGAAGGCATCGAAGGCATCACGCCCGAGCTGTTTGGTGACGGCGCTTACTCGGTGTTCAAAGCCATCGACAACGTGCTCATCCTCGCGTGTGGCACCAGCTATTACAGCGGCTGCGTGGCCAAGTATTGGATCGAGGCGATTGCCAAAGTCCC
>JBAXOC010000273.1:0-2599 GCA_037133455.1 Comamonadaceae bacterium
GTAGACCTCTTCCAAGCGCGCTTTGGCGCTATAGACTTTCCCCATACCCGCCTCAACGCTCTCACGCACAGTCTGGGTAGGGTCAAGCTGGGGTTCTTGGGGCAGGTATCCAATTTGCAAGCCCGCCATTGGAAGGGCTTCGCCTTCAATTTCTGTGTCTAGGCCAGCCATGATTTTGAGCAAGGTGGACTTTCCGGAGCCGTTGGTTCCCAAAACACCAATTTTGGCACCAGGGAAAAAACTCAGTGAAATGTCTTTAAGAATGTGACGCTTGGGCGGCACGATCTTGCCGACGCGGTTCATGGAGAAAACGTATTGAGCCATTGAAGTAGAGAACCATCTAAAGGAATAAAGACCGTATTATCGACGCTCTGGCCTGCTCCGGATAAGAGGTGTGGACAGTCGGCACCACAATCTGCGACAATAGCCCATCGGTACGGAGCTTCAGTTACCCGCGCCGCCAGCACCATGCTGGGGACCATGGCCTTTCGGCCATTCCCATTTTTAATCTACCTGCCTTTGACTGACTGGGTGTAACCACACTCGGAATGGCTGGTATGTATGCACTCCACCGTGGGGTGCTCCTATATGAAATTCGAAGAACTCCTTTTGGCTCCCGCCATTCTCAAAGCCGTGCTTGAACAGGGCTATGAAACCCCAACTGCCATTCAAGCACAGGCCATTCCCTTGGTCCTTGCAGGCCACGACTTGCTGGGCGGCGCCCAAACGGGTACTGGCAAAACTGCTGCTTTTACCCTTCCGCTTCTGCACCGCCTGAGCATTACAGAAAAAGCAAAAAACAAATTCGGCGGCGTTGGCATACGCGCCCTGATCTTGACCCCCACCCGCGAACTTGCTGCCCAGGTCGAGGAATCCATCCGTACTTACGGTAAATATCTAGAGCTCAACAGCACCGTGATTTTTGGCGGTGTGGGCATGAACCCCCAAATCTCCAAACTCAAAAAAGGTGTGGACATTTTGGTGGCCACCCCAGGACGGTTGTTGGATTTGCAACAACAAGGCATGCTCGACTTAGGCCAAGTTCAAGTGCTCGTGTTAGACGAAGCAGACCGCATGTTGGACATGGGTTTTGTTCATGATGTTAAAAAAGTTCTCGCCTTAGTTCCTAGAGATAAACAAAGTTTATTGTTCTCTGCAACCTTTAGCGATGAAATTCGCGATCTTGCCAACGGCCTTCTGAAGAACCCACAGAGTGTTCAAGTGACGCCGCGCAACACCACAGTTCAGCGCATCACTCAGGTGATTCATCCTGTGGGACGGGGCAAGAAAAAAGCCTTGCTGGCCCATATCATCAATGAGCAAAACTGGAGCCAGGTTCTGGTCTTCACTCGCACTAAATTTGGTGCTAACAACGTAGCAGAATTTTTAGAAAAAAATGGTATCTCTGCCATGGCGCTGCACGGCAACAAAAGTCAAGCTGCCCGAACCCAAGCCTTGGCAGGATTCAAGAGCGGCGATGTACGTGCCTTGGTTGCCACTGATATTGCCGCCCGCGGTATTGATATTGATGACCTTCCTCACGTTGTGAATTACGACATTCCCAATGTCAGCGAAGACTATGTGCACCGCATTGGCCGCACCGGTCGTGCCGGAGCCGATGGCGCTGCCGTTAATTTGGTGTGTATGGACGAAGAAGGCTTTATGCAAGACATTGAGCGCTTCACCAAACAAAACATCGAAGTCAAAGTGGTACCCGGCTTTGAACCAGAGCCAGGCGAAAAAGCTGAACCCATTGCGATGGGTCGCCAAACTATTTGGGGCGGTGCGGGCAAACCGCCAAGCCGCGATGTGATGCAAGCCGCTGCTAGAAACGCACGCACTGAAATGCTTCAACGCGTTCGTGAAAGCAAAGGACCGAATGCAGGCGGGCAAGGCCATGGGGGTGGACGCGGCGGCCAAGGGCCTCGCTCCGGTGGTGGTGGTGGGCGCAATCCCAATGGCCCGCGCGGCCCGCGCCAAGCCAACCCTAACCGCGATGCAGGTTTCCCGATGGACCATGACGGCCCAGGACCGCACGAAGACCAGCCCCCACGCAACCATGACAGCCGCCCCCCGCAAGGACGCGGTCGCCACGGTGGCAACCCAAATATGACTAACTTCCCCAGCGAACCACGCACTCCCCGTGCACCTGGCGGTCAACCGGATCCGATGCGTACCAGCGTTGACATGATGGCTGAACGCGGTGGACGACGCGGTGGCGGCGGTGGTTACCAAGGCAACCGCAACTCTGGCGGCGGCGGTGGTGGTGGCTACGGCGGCGGCGGATTTGGAGGCGGGCAAGGTCCACGCAGCGGTGGCGGTGGTGGCGGCCGAGGTCGCGGTGGTCCCGGTGGGAACCGGGGTCCGGCAGGACGTTAATTAGCCAAAATCCGCAAATAAAAAGCCTCCCTAAGATCAATCTCAGGGAGGCTTTTAAACGTCTTCAACCCCCTGAAGGGTTGCGTTTTTATTTCATGTCAACACCATAAAAAGTGTGGCGTCCAAAGGGGCTCAACTTAAAGCCAATGACTTCATTGCGAACAGGCTTTAACTGAACCGCATGCGCAATCGTGAACCAAGGTGCTTGCTCCTTAAAAAT
>JBAXOC010000274.1:0-2572 GCA_037133455.1 Comamonadaceae bacterium
AATATTATGATTCAAAACAAAGTATTATTTGTGTGTATTCACAATTCTGCTCGTAGCCAAATGGCAGAAGCCTTTTTAAAAAAATGGGGAAATGAACATTTTATTGCTGAAAGTGCAGGGCTTGATAAGTCGCTGGCTAACAGACGCTTTCTGGAGCTGGAGAGTCAACTCTCATTTCCCATTTTCCTTTCCTGCCCGGTGGATTTAAATTTGGCTTCATGATTGGCCAAAGACTTTGATTTTTTGGTGGACCCTGGTACTTTAAAAAAGATAGACATAACCACTAAGTATGGCGATTGCACCCGCACCCGCACCCGCACCTGCACCTGCACTTGCCATTCATGATGGTGGGGACGGATGAAAGTTAATTCAAATGGCGCCCAAAACAGGCGTGCCCTACTCAGGCCTGACTTGTTAGGCTCAGTGGGTTTATGTGCCGACAGGCGGGATTGGATGGCGCCGCTAATGGGGCTGGAGTGCATTTGCTAAGCATGGTGATTGCTGCGCCCCGTCGCTGGACGCGCCGTGGCTTGCCTTACGCGGACGCGCTTGACGCCCTACGCCCTGGACGGGCTTCGGACTACGCCTCCTTGCGAATCCTTCGCTGGGTGCTCAGGACCGCCAACGCTGGACGCGCCGTCGTCAGCCTACGCTGTTCGAAACAGTCACTGATCAAAGGTCACTTAAAGCGTACGTTAAGTACCTTCGCGACTATTAAAACAGGCGAGCCTTTCTTTCTTTCTTTCTTTCTTTCTGCCCGGTAAGGGCTTAACTTGGAGAGTTTCAAGAGGTTGCTGCTTCTTTGAAAAAGGAGTGCCTTGCGGTTCAAAACACGCGACGATGCGTCAAGCATGCGATTGGGCATTTATTGAGGCGGGCTTTTTGTACTTCTAAATCTACTGCTTGGCTTGAGAGGCCAAGATGGCTTTCATTTCTAGACTGGCTTGCCTTGAGTCCAGCCGCAACGATTCGATCTCTGACGGACTGAGCATCGTTGGGCTTTGCCAGGTATCGGAGTTCTGATTCTGTACGATATCCAAATCCTGCTGCGAGGTGTGTGTCTGGTACGGTCCTGGTGGGCTGTACGTCCCCACGTATTTGGGATCCAGCGGGTCGGGCACCGTAAGGCCGGTTTCTTGAATGGGGTTAAGGTTTTTCGAAGTAGTCTTTTTCATATTGAAATCCTCGCGCAGACCGATTGATTCTGACCAAAATCAGACCTCTTTTAATGCTTCTTGCACTGCAAAATAACGCGCTAGTTCTTTGCACGCATCGTTGAAATCTTCCATCGCCATGGCTATTTTTATTTCACGCTTTTGTTTTGGTGGCAATGGCTCAAGTCGTCTGAGTGAACCCATGGGTGTGTTTCCAACCATGTGCAGCCCATCGGTCCTTTGCAACGGTCCGTGCCCCCAGCTGCGAACGCGCCAGCCTTGTCGAATACTCAGACCCATAGAACTGAAATCGAAATCTGGGACAAATTCGGCAACATATACGACTCGGCCTACATTGGGCCAAAGCCCCTGAACAACAAATGCTAAATCTCCTACTTTTATGTCGTTCATGATGGGCTCACTTGCCTACCCAAGCCAACTTGTCATTGCTGAGCTCAGACTCACCGTCCCAGCGATAGGCAACCAGTGGGCCTTCCCGTGCCGCAGACCAATCAAGACAAGCCAACTTAGGACTTTCAATAGTCGGGTGACCAGTAAACCAGTGGTGTCCTACAAAAATAGGGGAGCCCTCTATGGCTGAGATCACCAAACCTGCAGGCCACTCCATGCCGCGCAGGAGTTCTTCCTGCCCTTTAGGAACTAAGGCAACCTCATGCAACTCTTTAGCCCAGTGCCGCCAAGAAGCAATCCTCAGTTCCTTGTGGGTGTTTCCAGCTTTATCCATGATTGCTCGGCCATCAGGAAGAGCTATCTCTAGACCGCAGCTCAAAAGCTTGCGTGCAGACATCATGGGTGACTCAGTGCCTTGGGCGTCTTTTTGGTAGATGGCGGCTAATAAGTCATCGCTCAGAAAATTTCCTGGCCCCCAGCCACCAGCTTTTAAAGTCGTCACTGCTTCTTCATCCCAGCACCCGTGTACCACCCGAATGCCGTCTAAGTCTAGGAACACAGGCAATGTTCGAAACCACGCGATCACTGATTGATGCGCTAGTGAGCCTTCCCCAATCTGCTCTAAAAACTCTTTGTGCTGGTGATGGTTCCTCACACTATGGGGTCGAAAGTATTCGTTTGGCTCCCAAGGGGTTCGGTTCAGATACCCGATGGCGTTTATCTCGTGGTTGCCTACGATACAAAGCGCATCCCCTGACTCGACCATGGAGCGCACAATTTCAAGGACCCGCATTTGTCCTGGACCCCGGTCAATCAAGTCGCCCAGAAAAACGGCTTGCCTTCCTAAGGGTGCTTGGTAGGTGAGGCCACTTTTTGTGTAGCCCAAGTGGGTTAAGAGGCCTTCAAGTTTTTCTGATTGGCCGTGTATGTCTCCAATGACGTCATAAGCATTCATCGTTTCCTCCCTCCATATATTGTGTTAGTTGCTTTATGCATTTAAGTATACC
>JBAXOC010000275.1:0-2571 GCA_037133455.1 Comamonadaceae bacterium
TAATTACCCGGGGGCTTGAAACCACCTTTCCTTTGCCATCGGCTTCGAGTGCCGATATCTCTAAGGCCATCAGGTGATTGGAAGCGGCACTAAACAATGTTAAAGCAAAGGTAGCGGCGCCGTAGCCGTTTTGACCCACTGCCGGCAAGTTGACGAAATTGGACGATAGATTTTGGGTTCCACCTAAACCCGTAGCCGCGACCGCGTTGCCATAGGAACTCCCAAAAGCCAGGCGCTTATCACCCCCGAGCGCCACACCACCTTCTCCTCCTTTGGACGTACTCAAATCATTTCCACCGAGTTTGACTCCCAAAGATTTGCCAAACGTATCAGACGCCTCGACGATGCGCGCCTCAATCAATATTTGACGAACAGGGATATCAAGCTGGGCGATCAACTTCTGAATTTGGTCTAACTTGGCAGGGGTCTCGGTTACAAACAACTGATTGGTTCGGGGTTCAGCAAAAACACTGCCTCGCGCACTGAGAATTCTCGCGCCCGAGTTCGGGGTGCCACCGCCAGCGCTGAGCTGCGGGGCGATATCCATGGCTTTTGCATAGTTCATTTGGAAGGACTGGGTTCGCAAAGACTCGACGCCCTCCACCGATGCCAGACTTTCAAAATCTAATTTATCTTTCGCAGCGATTTCTTCCTTAGGCGCAACCCAAAGCACATTTCCATTTTTACGAACCCCCAGCCCTTTGGCTTGCAAAATAATATCCAAGGCCTGGTCCCAAGGCACATCTTGCAAGCGCAGCGTCAATGATCCCGTCACCGAGTCGGAGGTGATGACATTGAATTGGGTGAAGTCTGCGATGACTTGCAATATCGAGCGAACCTCAATATTTTGAAAATGCAAAGAGAGCTTTTCTCCTTGGTATCCTGAACCGGGTAGCAATTTTTTTGTATCGGGTTTCGCTTCTTTGATTTCAATGATCCATTGCTTATCTGCTTGGTAGGACACATGCTCCCAATTGCCTTGGGCTGCAATGACAATCCGAACGCGGTCACCGGCTTGCGTTGTTGTAATAAATTGGATCGGGGTTGCAAAGTCTGAGACGTCCATTCGCCGATGCAAGTGATTCGGCAAACCGGCTTGTGAAAATTCAGCAATTAAATTTTCACCTTGTCTTCTCACATTCATTCCCGTCTTGGCATCTGGCAATGTCACCTTCACGCGGCCTACTCCAAGAGAAACTTTTTGAAATTCCACATTGGACAATGGCGTCAATACTTTGCCACTGGCAAGACTAAAAGCGGGTAAGGGAGGCCCAGAGGGCAAGGGACTTTCGGCACGCGCCGAAATGCCAACACACACCAAAAATACAAACCATGGCATTAGCCGAGTTGAATATCTCAATTTCAAGGCGTACTCCCGTTCATGGGTATAAAAGTGCTTCGTTGAGACGGGCGTCCAGAAGCGTCTGTTGATTTTTCAAGTACCACCAGGCCCGAACTGTCCACTGAACTCACCTGCCCCTGGTTGGTCCCAAGCACGGTTCCCACCCTCACGGGGTACACCGCACTTTTAAGACGAATCAAACCGACTCTGCGATCGCCTTGTAACAACTGTCCTACGAGGCGCATGGCGTCCAAGGGAGCCGCCTCTAAAGGGTGCTTGGCATGGAGTGCGAATGGCTTAGAAGGCGAGGGTACGGAATTGCTCATTTTCGAAGCGGCTTGAATGGCAAGCGGGCCAAAGGGATCTGGTCTGCCCGACCCTTCGTAATCCGTTGGGGCCATAGGCAAAGCAGCCATCACTGTCACCACTGATTTTTCTTCTCTAAACGCCGCTGCCTCGGCTGGGGTGCGCTGGCGAAAGGTTTTGAGCTTCGCTTGAAGGGTGACGGTTTCGTTGGCGCTTGCCTCAAAACTAAGTTGACCTAGCGCCACCAAACGATCGAAATGAGCGAGTTCTGAAACAAAACGACCCATCGCATGAAATGACCCTTTAACTCTGATCGAAGCAGGTAACTCGACCCATTGCGAAGTCACCCGTGGTGGGTCGGGTTTAACCCACTCCAGTTCCAACTTATGCCGACGTCCTGCTTGGCTCAGCTCCGAAAGTAATGCATCCCAATGCGCGTTATCGGGTAATTGACCACTCACCATTTTCATCTGAGCCTGGAGCGCTTCTGCCTCAGCAGTCAAAGGTTCTAACAAGGCTGCTTTTTCACGCTTCGTTTTAGTTTGCTTTTCCAGTAGCTGCTTTTCAGTTTGTAAATTTTGAAGCTCTGTCTTGAGATCGCCAATGAAAATAAACGCTATCGCTAACCATACAAAGAAACCAACGCTGATAAATAAACATCGCTGCAATACAACAGGCCACATTTCGGGCCGACGAAAATCCAAACCATTCAGGTGATTCACCAAACCCGCGCTTGCAATATGAAACTCACGGATGAACCAAGTGCGAATTCCCATCGGCATCACTCCACCACCGGCTTCAAAGGCGCTTTCGGTGGCCCAGTTGAAGTTGAAGTTGTTGTGGCTGTTGCTGTGGTTTGCAATTTCACACGCAAGCTAAATCGAAAGATGGGTGTTTTTAGTGACGATCCCCCATCCGAATTT
>JBAXOC010000276.1:0-2567 GCA_037133455.1 Comamonadaceae bacterium
CTTAGGCGCTTAGCGCGAGGCGGTCCGCCCCAACACGAAATTATTTTTTGGGGAAACGGTAGGCAACCCGGGTCTTGACGTTCTCGACATAGAAGCCGTGAGCGCCATTGCCCACGAGAACGGCGTTCCGCTTTTGGTGGACTCCACCCTCACCTCGCCTTGGCTGATCAAGCCTTTTGACCATGGCGCAGATTTGATTTATCACTCCGCCACCAAGTTTTTATCCGGCCACGGAACCGTGGTCGGCGGCATTGTGGTCGACAGCGGCCAGTTTGATTGGGAGCGCTCAGGAAAATTTGCCGAACTCAGCCAAGTCTATGCAGGCTTTCACAACATGGTGTTTACCGAAGAAAGCACCGTCGGCGCTTTCCTGCTGCGCGCTCGCCGTGAAGGTCTGCGGGACTTTGGGGCGTGCATGAGTCCGCACACGGCTTGGTTAATCCTTCAAGGCATCGAAACGTTACCGCTGCGCATGGCTCGCCACATGGGCAATACTGAGCGAGTGGTTGAATTTTTGGCGAATCACCCGATGGTCTCGCGCGTGGGTCACCCGATGCTTGAAGGCCACACCAGCCACACATTGGCTAAAAAAATACTGCCTCGGGGCGCGGGTTCGGTATTTAGCTTTGACATCAAAGGCAGCCGCTTGCAAGGTCAAAAGTTCATTGAAGCCCTGAAAATTTTCAGCCACCTTGCCAATGTTGGCGACTGCCGCAGCCTGGTGATTCACCCTGCAAGCACCACGCACTTCCGTATGGACGACGCCGCTTTGGTTAGCGCAGGTATTGGCCCTGGAACCATTCGCTTATCGATCGGACTCGAAGATCCAGAAGATCTTTTAGAGGACTTAAAGCGGGCGCTTAAAGCTGCGGAGAAAGCAGCTTAGTCACCCAGTCAGCAATCGCCATCGAGCTAGTCAATCCCGGCGACTCGATTCCAAACAAGTTCACCAAGCCTGCAACACCATGCGTTGCAGGGCCTTGGATTAAAAAGTCTGCGGCGGGCGCGTTTGGGCCGCTGATTTTGGGACGAATGCCGGCGTAGCCACTTTGCAAAGCGCCATCCAGCAGGGCGGGCCAGTAAGTGCGTACGGCGGCGTAAAAAGCGTCGGCTCGGCTCGCATCCACTTGGAAATCGTCTGGGGTATCGACCCACTGAACGTCAGGCCCAAACTTGGCTTGACCCCCTAGGTCCAAGGTCAGATGAACGCCCAAGCCAGCCGATTCGGGAACGGGATAAATCAAATGGCCAAACGGGGCGGCACTACTGAGGGTGAAGTAATTGCCTTTGGCGTAATAGGCCGTCGGAATGTGTGGGGGCGCAAGGCCTGTGAATTGGTGCGCTAAAGCCGGAGCGATCAAACCAGCTGCGTTGATCAACGTTGGTGTGGCAAGGACCGATCCGTCTGCCATGTAAACCAAGTGTCGCGGGCTAGAGGTTTTGTCTAGGTCCAATGCGACCGACTTTACGGCTGCGTTCAAAACCACCATACCGCCGGCGTTTTCAAGATCACCTTGAAAGGAGAGCATCAGCCCATGGCTATCCACAATACCCGTGCCAGGAGACAAAAGCGCAGCAACACATTTCAAAGCACCCTCCATCGCCATCGCTTCTTGGGCACTCAGCCAGCGCACAACGTCAACCCCGTTGGCCATGGCTTGGTCTTGGATCGCTTTCAATTTGGGAATTTGGCTGGGCTCTGTTGCCACGATCAGTTTTCCACACAAGCGGTGGCCAATGCCGCGCTCTTGGCAGTAAGCGACCACTTGCGCTCGCCCCTGAACGCACAAACTTGCTTTGAGTGACCCTGTGGGGTAATACATACCGGAGTGGATGACTTCGCTATTGCGGGCGCTGATACCGGTACCGATGGCATTTGCGGCTTCAAGCACCATGACTTCGCGCCCCTGCAATGCCAACGCCCGGGCCACAGCCAAACCAACCACGCCCGCGCCAATGACGATGGCGTCCACGCTATCGATTTCAGAATTTTGATTCACCACCATGTCTACGCTTTTAAATCAGTCTATAAAAAACGCCGCAATTGGGCACAATACGATGAAATGTATTTTCCACAAGGACCGCTCCGTGCTCGTTAACGTTAACCACACCCCTTTGTACGCGTACTCCGCAGGCAAAGCATTCAACCCGAGTCTACCGACTGTGGTGTTTATACACGGCGTTTTAAACGACCACAGCGTTTGGATTTTGCAAAGTCGGTATTTTGCAAACCACGGTTACAACGTCTTAGCGATTGATTTACCCGGCCACTGTAAGAGCGCAGGAAAGGTTCCCGCCAGTGTGGAAGCCGCCGCCCAAACCGTGATTGCCTTACTTGATGCGCTAGAGATCCCACAAGCCACCTTGATTGGCCACAGTTGGGGGGCTTTGATTGCGCTCGAGGCGAGCGCATCCGCACCCCAACGGGTCAGCCATCTGGCGCTGATAGGCGTCGCGTTTCCAATGAAAGTGTCGCCTGCCTTGCTAGATGCTGCGGTAAACGCGCCTATGAAAGGCATTGACATGGTCAATACGTTTTCACATTCCACACTCGCCCCGCCTCCATC
>JBAXOC010000277.1:0-2554 GCA_037133455.1 Comamonadaceae bacterium
ATTTAACTCTACCGCAAAAGCATCAGGAGTAAATTTAGAAGGTTTCAAAGAACTTTTGCAACAACATAAAACAACGGGTTTTGAGAATGCTGCTGCAAATTCCATTAACAGCATGGAAGAATTTAGAAAATCAATTAACAAAACATGGTCTCCAGATAGAAAATATTTTATTGGAAAAATGGTTAATTCTATTGATGAAGATATTGCCAAAGCAGGCGGTCCTGGCTTACTTCAACAAGCCAGAAATCTGCATCAAGCAGAAAAAACATTGTTTGCGTCAAAAGGCATCAAAACCATGTTTGGTGAAATTGATCCCAACGGCGTGCAACTCGCAACCAAGTTTGAGGATATACCAAAAAAGCTGAACAGCTTAGGCGCCGACGAATGGAAGCACATCTACGATACCGCCGATCAACTGTCAAAAGGTCGGGTGCGTGGTGTTGGTTTTGATATTGAAGTGCCGACGGAAATAAGGCAGGCAGCACAATCTGCCAAAAATGAAATGCGCGGCTCGATTGCGCGTGAGATTTACGAAGCAGGATCAAACAAACTAGGCGTTTGGAATCAGAACGACGCCAACAAAATAATGAATGCTCGCTGGCAAAAGATTAAATATGCTTTTGATCCAGAGGAAGTGAAAAAGCTGCACACACTAAACTATGCCGGCCAGCTCATGCCAGGCGTCCATGCTTACGAAGGCGCAGCTCTGCAAGGTCAGCGAGTGCAGGGCATCATTGAAAGCAATTTAGGCAAACTGGGCGCCACTGTTGGAGGATCCGCGGGCGGCTTTTTTGCAGGACCGCCGGGGGCTGCCGCTGGTGCTTACATGGGCGGTCAACTTGGCTTAAAAAGTGCCGCGGCAATGGAAGCCAAAGCACTGCAAAAGTCAGCTGAAACGCTGCAGAAAGAAATGAAGCGCAACGCTCAACTTGGTAAAAATAACATCAAGGACATCGGCAAATAATGGCAACTTCTACCGAACTCGACGTTCGCCTGACCTCGCACGAAGCGGTGTGCGAGCTGCGCTACGAAACTATCAACGCAAGGCTCAAGCGCATTGAAATGATTGGCGTTACTGCTGCGGGTGCCATTATTATGTTGCTGCTAAATTTAGTTATGAAAGGCTCACCATGAAAACGCTATTGCTGCTGACCTTGCTGTCGACCAATGCGCTTGCCGGTGGCGTCAATCTGATGATCTGTAATGGTGAGTTTGCGCTGTGTGCAGCCTCGGCCAGCGTACCGACCGGCAATACAATCAAGGTAAATGGAAAAGAGTTTCAGGAAGGCATGGCGGTCTGCCCAGTGCTGACCGGCAAAGCCATCGCAAACGCAGATCTGATGAAGGGCAGCTGCAAAGCACCGCCGGGTAAGGTCTGGTCGCTGTTCTCGACGGTCACCGAGTATCCCCAGGCGCCAAGCTGGGCGGTCGTTACCATGACGCCCAGGACGTTCGTCACCACGACCGAGGCTGGCGGGGGCATGTCAAACCAGTGGTCATTTCTGTGCGACAAGCAGGCCAAAAAGGTCAACGGCGTGCAGCTTGCCAATTGCTACGGGCCGATCAACGAAAGCCCGTGGAATAACGGCCATGTGCCACCAGGTAGCACCTCGTTCACCGCAGCACCCGTTGGGGCTGCAAATCCAGTCGGCGGCAATGTGCCGAGTAAATAAGGAGATCATCATGGGTTGGTTAAAAGCAAGGTTTGGCGAAGCAAGCACAATGGCCGGTTTGGGCGTTATTGCGATGGTTTTAATGCCGTTGGTGCCGCCCCAGTATCAACTGCTGGCGCAGGGTATCGCAGCGGCTCTTGGCTTGGGTGGAGTGGTGCGACCTGAAAATGCTAAGTAATTTTCCGGCGTCACTGGCGCTGGTGTTGAAGGCAGAAGGTGGATTTGTAAATCATCCGCGAGATCCCGGCGGCATGACCAACCTTGGCGTAACCCGCAACGTCTGGCGCGACTGGGTAAAGCGCGACGTTGACGAGGCCGAGATGCGCTCGCTTACGCCCGAGCTGGTAACGCCGCTATACAAGGCGCGGTATTGGGATGCCTGCAAGTGCGACGATCTGCCCCGAGGCGTGGATTATGCGGTGTTTGATGCTGCCGTAAACATGGGGCCAGGACGCGCTGCAAAGCTGCTGCAAGAGGCGCTAGGCGTTACGGCTGATGGCAGTATCGGCAGGGCCACAATCGCTGCTGCGACCGCTGCCGATCCCGTTGAGCTGTTGGAGGCGTTTAGCCTGGGCAAAGAGGCGTTTTACCAATCGTTGCCGACGTTTGGCGTGTTTGGCAAGGGCTGGCTTAATCGTGTGGCGCACGTTCAAGATGCGGCAGAGCAGATGATGGGCTAGTTGCCATTTTTCTCCCGCAGCAACGCCTCAACCGCACGAATCAAATCCCACGCGCTGTATTTTGCATACAAAGCGTGAGCCTCTTTGTCTGTGATGCCTTTCCACTTATCCACCGTTCTTCTCCTTAAGTTTGGCTTCAATGGCTTTTGAAAAATCAACGTGATAGGTTTCACTCCACACGCAACTATTTGCAACTTTTGC
>JBAXOC010000278.1:0-2549 GCA_037133455.1 Comamonadaceae bacterium
TGTTTAGGCAGCGTACCGCGCTGATTGAATTGCGGGAAGCACAAAGGTATGCCACCCCGAATAGCTCTAGCGCCATCCCACAGGTTTTTAGGACTAAGGAAAAGTTGCTCGCGTCCTTGAGAAATCCAAGACACCACCTGGGCGCCCTGCTCGGTCACGGTCAACGTATCGCCTTGGTCTAAGACCAAGGTCCAGCAGGCTTGTCCGTGGATGGTTTCCCGTGTGCAACGCGCTTGGGGCGCTTTAACCATTGAGTTCGTCAGCGCGGGCTTGGCCGGCGGCAAAGTCCAAGTCGCCGGTGTAGATCGCCCGGCCGCAAATCACACCCTCCACGCCTTCGTCTTCAACCGCGCACAGGGCTTCAATGTCCGCAAGATTACTCAAGCCGCCCGAGGCAATCACCGGGATCGTCAAGGCTTGGGCCAGTTTGACCGTAGCTTCGATATTGATGCCGCTGAGCATTCCGTCGCGCCCAATATCGGTGTAGATGATCGATTCGACGCCGTAGTCTTCGAATTTTTTTCCTAAATCAACCACGTCGTGGCGGGTGAGCTTGCTCCAGCCATCGGTAGCGACTTTGCCTTCTTTGGCATCCAAACCCACGATGATGTGGCCGCCAAACGCGGTACACGCATCTTGTAAAAAGCCAGGGTTTTTGACTGCAGCTGTTCCGATGATGACGTAACGCAAGCCCGCGTCTAAGTAGCGCTCAATCGTGTCCAGGTCGCGGATTCCGCCGCCGAGTTGAACGTCGATCTCACTGCCTACTTCTTTCAAAATTTTACGAATCGCCACTTCGTTTTTAGGGTGGCCCGCGAATGCGCCATTGAGATCCACTAAATGCAAACGCCGCGCCCCTTTGTCAACCCAACTGCGGGCCATGACCGCGGGGTCTTCGCCGAAGGTGGTGGATTGGTCCATATCGCCTTGTTTGAGGCGAACACAGTGGCCGTCTTTGAGGTCAATCGCAGGAATTAACAGCATGGTGCTTTAGCAGTGGGTGGTGAAAAAGGGTAAAGGAAATTGAATGCGGGCGTTGAGCCAACCGTTTGCAACGGCGCTAGATAAAGGCTCAGGGATTCCATCGCAAGAAGTTACGGTATAGGGCTAAACCTTGTTGGGCGCTTTTTTCAGGGTGGAATTGGGTTGCGAAAATATTATCGCGCGCAATGGCCGAGGTAAAGCGGGATCCGTAGTCCGTTTCGCCTGCAGTGTGGCGAACTTCCAACGGACGGGCGTAATAACTGTGCACAAAGTAAAAGTGGCTGCCGTCCGGGACGTCGCCCCAGACAGGGTGTTTGGTCCCGCCGGGAGCGCTTTGCCAAACCTGGTTCCAGCCCATTTGGGGAACTTTGTAGCGGCTGCCATCGGGCTGAATCTGGCCTTCGAGCTCAAATTTAATAACCTTCCCAGCGACCAAGCCTAAACACGGGGTGTCCAATTCTTCACTGTGGTCCAGCAGCATTTGCATTCCGACGCAGACGCCCATTAACGGTTTATTCACTGCCGCATGTAAAACCGCGGGCAGCATTCCAGAGTCATGGAGTTCGCGCATGCAGTCGCGCATCCCGCCTTGGCCTGGCAAAACGACGCGCTCTGCGGCCATGACTTCTTCAGGCGTTCGGGCCCAGACTGTTTCGACCCCTTCGCCTTGTGCGGCATGCATCACTGCTTGCGTTACCGAGCGCAGATTACCCATTCCGTAATCCACTATCGCCACTGTTTTCATCGTTAGAGGGAACCCTTGGTCGAAGGAATCGTGCCCAAGGCACGCGGATCTAATTCGATGGCGCTGCGCAACGCGCGGGCGAACGCCTTGAATACGGTTTCTGCTTGGTGGTGGGCGTTTTCGCCTTTGAGGTTGTCGATATGCAGCGTGACGCCCGCATGGTTCACGAAGCCTTGGAAAAATTCATGGGCGAGCTGGGTATCAAACGCGCCGACCATCCCGCTTTTAAAGGGAACATGCATTTCTAAGCCAGGACGACCGGAGAGGTCCATCACCACGCGAGACAAAGCTTCATCTAGCGGGACATAGGCGTGGCCGTAGCGACGAATTCCCTTTTTGTCACCCAGCGCTTTCAACACCGCTTGGCCCAAGGTGATACCCACGTCTTCTACCGTATGGTGGCCGTCAATATGCAAATCACCTTCGGCATGGATCTCTAAATCGATCAAACCATGGCGGGAAATTTGGTCGAGCATGTGGTCAAAAAAGCCAATGCCTGTGGAGAGTTTGGACTGGCCTGTTCCGTCAAGATTGACTTTGACGCGAATTCGGGTTTCAGCCGTATTGCGCGTGACTTCAGCAATACGCGGTTCAGGAGAATGGGACAGAGTCATACAGAGGCCTTCATTGCTGCAAGCAGCTGGGTATTTTCTTGGGCAGTTCCAACCGTCAAACGCAAACAGTTTGCCAGTAATGGGTGCATTTTAGAAACGTTCTTGATCAGCACACCTTGGGCTTTTAAACCTTCGAAGGTTTTGGCGGCATCGGGCACCCGAACCAAGATCATGTTGGCTTCGCTGGGAAAAGGCTTTACGCCGGG
>JBAXOC010000279.1:0-2549 GCA_037133455.1 Comamonadaceae bacterium
GTGTGTACCTTGGCCTTGGCGTATTTTGGTAACTTGCGCCCGTCAAGTACCGGCAGCGTTTTAGAAAATGCAGCCGCGCCAGCCACCGCGCCAGCTGCACCCGCAAGTGAAAACGCACCAGCGACTTCTGGTGCGGCCCAAATTCCTTCGAAATAAACGTTTTCTCTCTGTTTCTCGCCCTGAGAAGTGCGGGAATCAGGGTAAACTCGTAGGCTAGTTGGAAAGCACAATAAGCCGCAAGGCACCTCACGCAATCCAGACAACTGAGAGCCGCCGTCGTGGTGAAATTGGTAGACACGCTATCTTGAGGTGGTAGTGGCGAAAGCTGTGCGAGTTCGAGTCTCGCCGACGGCACCAATTCAAACGCACACACCTTGAAATGCAAGGTGTGTGCAAGAAACATTGATCAGTATCGCCAGATGAACCTTGATAACTATCTTCCCGTACTTTTGTTCATACTGGTTGGCGTCGCTGTTGGCGTAGTTCCACAGATCTTGGGTTACATCCTAGGCCCCAATCGCCCTGACGCAGCCAAAAACTCCCCTTACGAATGCGGTTTTGAAGCCTTTGAGGACGCACGGATGAAATTCGACGTGCGTTATTACTTGGTGGCTATTTTGTTTATTTTGTTCGACTTAGAAATCGCTTTTCTCTTTCCTTGGGCGGTATCGCTTAAAGAAATTGGACCTTTGGGTTTTTGGTCGGTGATGGTTTTTCTTGGCATTCTGGTCGTAGGCTTTGTTTACGAGTGGAAAAAAGGCGCCCTAGACTGGGAGTAATGCAATGATTGAAGGTGTACTCAAAGAAGGTTTTGTCACTACGAGTTACGACTCGGTGGTGAACTGGGCCAAAACTGGCTCGATTTGGCCTATGACGTTTGGTCTGGCTTGTTGCGCGGTGGAGATGATGCACGCAGCCGCTGCGCGTTACGACTTGAGCCGCTTTGGCTCAGAAGTTTTTCGCGCCAGCCCCCGCCAGTCGGATTTGATGATTGTTGCTGGAACCTTGTGTAACAAGATGGCACCAGCCTTGCGAAAAGTTTATGACCAAATGTCAGAGCCTCGCTGGGTTATCAGTATGGGTTCATGCGCAAACGGCGGCGGTTATTACCACTATAGCTATTCCGTAGTTCGCGGTTGCGACCGCATTGTTCCGGTGGATGTGTATGTGCCCGGTTGCCCTCCAACAGCTGAGGCGCTGGTCTATGGGATTTTGCAATTGCAGCAAAAGATCCGCCGCACTGAAACCATTGCACGGGCTTAAATTCAAAATATGACAGTATTTTCTATCCATCCCGAAGATACCAAGGCCGCGGTCGCGTTGGCTTTGGGCGACAAAGTCAAACGCATCTCGGTTGACTTAGGCGAAGTACAGGTCTTGGTTGCCGCAAAGGATTACCACGCCGTAGCTGAAATTTTGCGCGACGCCCCCGGATGCAAGTTTGAGCAACTGATGGACTTGTGCGCCGTCGATTATTCTGAGTACGGAATGGGCCAGTACGAAGGCCCGCGCTATTGCATCGTGAGCCATTTGCTGTCGATCAGCTTGAATCAGCGGGTGCGGTTAAAGGTGTTCGCCGAAGACGACAGCATGCCCATGGTCGAATCGGTCAATGACATTTGGAATGCTGCAAACTGGTTCGAACGCGAGGCCTTTGATTTGTTTGGCGTGGTCTTTGAAGGCCACGAAGATTTGCGTCGAATCCTTACCGACTACGGTTTTATCGGTCATCCCTTTCGCAAAGATTTTCCGACAACGGGTCACGTTGAAATGCGCTACGACGCTGAACAGGCGCGTGTGGTGTACCAGCCGGTCACGATTGAAACACGCGAAATCACGCCGCGCATTATTCGCGAAGACCATTACGGAGGTCTGCAGTAAGCAGTTGAATGCATGGCTGAAATTAAAAACTACACCCTCAATTTTGGGCCCCAACATCCTGCAGCCCACGGCGTTTTGCGTTTGGTCTTGGAGCTCGATGGTGAGGTGATCCAGCGGGCAGATCCGCACATCGGATTGCTGCACCGCGCAACCGAAAAACTGGCTGAAACCAAAACCTACATGCAAGCTTTGCCCTATATGGACCGGCTTGATTACGTGTCCATGATGTGCAATGAGCATGCGTACTGCTTGGCGATTGAAAAGTTGCTAGGGATTGAAGTTCCGGTTCGCGCGCAGTACATCCGAGTGATGTTTGCAGAAATTACGCGCTTACTCAATCACCTGATGTGGTTGGGGTCGCACGGCAATGATTGCGGAAGCTCGACGATTCTGATTTACACCTTCCGTGAGCGTGAAGACCTGTTTGATATGTATGAAGCTGCCAGTGGCGCTCGTATGCATGCAGCCTATTTCCGTCCGGGCGGGGTGTACCGTGATTTGCCAGACAGCATGCCCCAATTCAAAGCCAGTCGCGTTCGCAACGCCAAAGGGGTGGCTGAACTCAATAAAAACCGCCAAGGGTCCTTGCTCGATTTCATTGACGACTTTACCCAGCGCTTCCCTGCGTGTTTAGAGGAGTACCACACCCTCTTGACGGACAACCGCAT
>JBAXOC010000280.1:0-2513 GCA_037133455.1 Comamonadaceae bacterium
ATCAAGGTATTTCATGCCTTCTACGGCAGCCTCGGCCCCCGCGATGGTGGTGTACGTTGTCACCCGGGCTAACAGTGCGGAGGTGCGGATGTGGCGAGAATCAACAATTGCGTTGCGACGCTCTTCGACCGTGTTGATCACCAAGGCGACTTCTTCGTTTTTGATCATGTCAACAATATGCGGACGGCCCTCTGCCACTTTATTGACGACCCGGCAGCTGAGTCCTTGGGCGGTAATCGCAGCCGCGGTTCCTTTGGTTGCCAACAGCTCAAAGCCCATAGCCAACAAGTTTCGTGCGACTTCGACTACGCGCAGTTTGTCACTTTGCTTGACAGAAATAAACGCCCGCCCAGAGCGTGGTAACTTAGTTCCCGCACCCAACTGGGACTTCACAAAGGCTTCGCCGAAGGTTTTCCCAACCCCCATCACCTCACCGGTGGATTTCATCTCTGGCCCCAAAATGGTGTCCACGCCAGGAAACTTCACAAATGGAAATACGGCTTCTTTCACGCTGAAATAGGGAGGGGTGATTTCTTTTCCAATCCCCTGAGACGCCAACGTTTGGCCCACCATACAACGCGCTGCGACCTTGGCCAATTGCACGCCAGTGGCTTTACTCACAAATGGAACGGTCCGCGAGGCTCGGGGATTCACTTCAAGCACGTAAATGACGTCTTGACCGTCGATATGCTGAATCGCAAACTGTACATTCATCAGACCGACCACGTTCAAAGCCTTCGCCATGGCAGCGGTTTGGCGTTTGATCTCGGTCACCGTGGGGACGCTGAGGCTGTAAGGCGGCAAAGAACAGGCTGAGTCGCCGCTATGCACACCCGCTTGCTCAATATGCTCCATGACGCCACCAATCCAGGTCTGACCGGCGGTATCGCGAATACAGTCCACATCGCACTCAATCGCGTCATTTAAAAATCGGTCTAACAAAACGGGAGAGTCATGGCTGACTTTCACGGCCTCGCGCATATAGCGCTCTAAATCACGCTGCTCGTGCACGATTTCCATCGCTCGGCCGCCGAGGACGTAGCTAGGCCGGACCACCAAGGGGTAACCCAAAGCTGACGCTTTTTCCAAGGCTTCAGGCTCGGTACGCGCCGTGGCATTAGGCGGTTGACGCAGCTCCAGCGCATGCAATAATTTTTGGAAACGTTCGCGGTCTTCCGCGGCGTCGATCATGTCGGGGCTGGTCCCAATAATCGGAACGCCATTGGCTTCGAGGTCGAGTGCCAGCTTCAAAGGGGTCTGGCCGCCGTACTGAACGATAACTCCGATGGGCTTTTCCTTGGCAACAATCTCCAAGACATCTTCCAATGTCAAAGGCTCAAAGTACAAGCGGTCACTGGTATCGTAGTCCGTAGAAACTGTCTCAGGATTGCAATTGACCATGATCGTTTCATAGCCATCCTCACGCATGGCCAATGCGGCGTGCACACAACAATAATCAAACTCGATGCCTTGGCCAATCCGGTTGGGACCGCCGCCAAGGACCATGATTTTTTTCTTATCGGTAGGCGCAGCCTCGCACTCCGCACCTTCAGCTTCGTAGGTTGAATACATGTACGCTGTATTGGTACTGAATTCTGCAGCGCAGGTATCAACGCGTTTGTAAACCGGACGAACACCCAAGGCGTGGCGTTTATTGCGAACCGCGGTATCAGAAGTTTTGAACTGTTTCGCTAAGCGCCGGTCAGAAAAACCTTTTTGTTTTAGAGCGCGCAATGTGTTTGCATCGATCGCATCCAAAGCCGAGCCGTTTTGAGGCGTTGGCAACTGTTCAATCTCGAGTTCAATTTTGACGATTTGTTCAATTTGCACCAAAAACCAAGGGTCGATTTTGGTGAGCGCAAAGACTTCGTCCACACTCATGCCTTGGGCAAAAGCGTCTCCTACATACCAAATACGTTCAGGCCCAGGTTCGCCCAATTCTTTTTCTAGAACTTCACGGTCCTGAGTTTTTTCATTCATGCCGTCCACGCCGACTTCAAGGCCACGCAATGCCTTCTGAAACGATTCTTGAAACGTACGCCCCATCGCCATGACTTCACCGACCGACTTCATCTGCGTCGTCAAGCGGCTGTCAGCTGTCGGGAACTTCTCGAAAGCGAAACGAGGAATTTTGGTCACGACGTAATCGATGCTGGGCTCAAAACTGGCGGGTGTTGCGCCCCCGGTAATGTCGTTACGCAACTCATCTAAGGTAAAGCCCACAGCCAACTTGGCGGCGACCTTAGCGATTGGGAAACCGGTTGCTTTGGATGCCAATGCAGAAGAGCGAGATACCCGCGGATTCATCTCAATCACAACCATTCGACCGTCTTCTGGATTGATCGAAAACTGCACATTGGACCCGCCGGTATCGACCCCGATTTCGCGCAATACGGCCAACGAGGCGTTGCGCAAAATTTGGTATTCCTTGTCCGTCAGCGTTTGGGCGGGGGCGACCGTAATCGAGTCTCCGGTGTGAACGCCCATGGGGTCGAGGTTTTCAATCGAGCACA
>JBAXOC010000281.1:0-2504 GCA_037133455.1 Comamonadaceae bacterium
CTACTGCTGCAATCCCATAGGGATAAGAAAACCCCATTTGATCAACCACCCACGCAACGCCTGCAGAAAGGAATAGTCCAATTAAAGCGACCGTCACATATTTCGCAAGCACCAAAGCATTCATTTCACTTGAAAAGCTCCAGAAGGTGTTGATTAAAAAAGATACCAAGGTTGCAACGATAAATGCAATGGCGTTGGCTAAGCTAGGTTCATGGTTAACCCAAAGAATCCAAAGGGTTGCGACGACGACATGAACAAGTGTGACAAAAATCCCGGTAGCCGCAAAGCGAAAAATTCTATTCTTCATAGCGTTTTCTGATGATATAAAGAGGCCTGCGTTTTGCCTCCATATAAATTCGCCCTATGTACTCACCCAGCATCCCTACGCTGATCAGTTGCACACTTCCAAAGAAAATGATGGCTACCAGTATGGAGGAATATCCTGGCAGGTCAACTCCAAAAATCAACGTCCTTAGCGTAATGAATATTGCATAACACAAGCTAATTAACGCCCCCAGTCCGCCCAAATATGACCAAAATTTAAGCGGAGCCGTGCTAAAACTGGTGATTCCTTCTAAGGCAAAATTCCACAATTTCCAGCCGCTGAATTTACTTGTGCCCTTCGCCCGTATTTCACGCACATAGTCAACGGTCGTAGTTTTGAACCCCACCCAAGCAAAAAGACCCTTCATAAATCTTTGCTGCTCTGGAAGTTGTTTGAGGGCATCTAGTACTACGCGGTCCATTAGCCGGAAATCGCCGACGTTCTCAGGAATTTTTACTGATGAAAATCGATTATGAATTTGATAAAAAAGCTCTGCAGTTTTTCGCTTCAGGAAGGAATCTGAACTGCGGTCTATCCTGCGCCCCAGAACCACTTCGCTGCCCTTAAGCCATGCATCAATAAACGCCGGTATTAACTCGGGCGGGTCTTGTAAATCTGAATCAATTGGAATGGCGGCGTCTCCAGAAGCCGAATCTAGGCCGGCGGTAAGTGCTGCTTCTTTTCCAAAATTACGAGAGAGCTCAAGAATTTTGAACCGCTTGTCGTTGGCAGCAATCTCAATCAATATTCTTAGGGTTGAGTCTGTACTCCCGTCGTCCACGCAAATAACTTCAAAATCCACCAAAGTTGAGGCATTAAGAACTTGAACTAATCGGTTGTAAAAAATCAAAGCACCTTCTTCTTCATTGAAAAAGGGAGCTATCAGAGAAACTTTTTTCTGAGAGGTTGACATTTTTAAATTAAAGCATGTTGTGTGCAGTGAGAGTATCTCACTTTTGGTATTTATCGGGAAAGCTGCTCCGTGTCTTTGAGGCAGGCTACCCTGAGGTGCGATACTTGTGGTTATGCCGTTGAAATCTTTACGTCAAATCATAAATACAGAGCATTTGTTCGACTCAAAACGCTTACGTATCGCTGTTCTCAGTCGTAACTTCTCTGTAACTGACGGTGGGGCAGAGCGGTATTCGATTACAGTGGTTGAAGAGCTTGCGGCTCGGCATGAAGTGCATGTTTTTTCCCAAACGCGAGATCATTCCTTCCCGGGCGTCGTTTACCACCGCGTTGCATTACCGATGCAGCGCCCGCGTTGGATCAACCAGTTGTATTTTGCGTGGGCTACTTGGCGAGCGACTCGGTCTGGTTTTGATATCGTTCACTCGCATGAAAATACGTGGCATGGCAACGTGCAAACGGTGCACGTACTGCCCATCAAATACACATTATTCAAAGACAAACAGGGTGTGGCCCTGGCGCTTCGTTGGCTGAAAGTCGCAAGCAGTCCGCGATTGCTGGCTTACCTTTGGCTAGAAAAGCGCCGCTATGCCTTTGCGTTGAAAAAACAAGTCGTCTGTGCTTCTTCTGCGTTGAAAGAGATTCTCGAAGCTACTTACCCTGCTGCGATACCAATGTTGCGTGTGGTGTCGCCCGGCGTTTGGGCTACTCCAGGATGGGCAACGGACGCGGAACGTCAGGCTGCTCGAAAAAAACACGGTTTGCCACAAGATGCCTCACTGCTTTTATTTGTAGGCAATGATTTCGTTAAAAAAGGCCTGCCTACGCTTCTGAGTGCCTTGGCGCTGTTACCAGAAGAGACGCATCTTGTAGTTGTGGGAAATTCTGAGGGTGTGCAAGCCATGCAGCGCTTGGCGCAGCTTGCTGGTCTAACGCAACGCGTGTATTTTTTAGGAATCTTAGCCGACATGGAAACAGCGTACCAAGCCGCTGATATGTTGGTTCACCCCACGCTCGAAGATTCCTACGGCATGGTGGTTCTAGAAGCGATGGCCCATGGCTTGCCAGTGGTTGTAAGTGCTGCGCCCTACAGCGGAATTGCGCAAGACCTGACAGATGGTTTGAATGCACTGCTTTTGCAAAATCCAAAGGACGTTGGGGCTCTTGCTGCGGCAATTGGCGGTCTTCTAAGTGATTCTAATTTTTCTGCGAAGCTTTCAAAAAATGCCGCTGCGTTCGCCATTGACCATACATGGGTCAAAGCGGC
>JBAXOC010000282.1:0-2495 GCA_037133455.1 Comamonadaceae bacterium
CGCACCAGGACGCGCCTTCGCCATCGGCAAAGTTTTCACTTTGCGCGTCCGCAAATCCTTCGCCGTCAAACAAAGGAATCACCGGCTCGCCGTTAAGCGACTGCATCAAATAGTCGCTCAAGCCGCCCTTGTAAAGCCATGTCTGGGTTTCTTTGGTCTTTTCTATAAAGAGCGTCACCGTCACGCCAGGCATCAAAACGGCTTTGCTTCTCAGCAAGTGGGCCAGTTCTGCCATTGGCAAAGCAGACGTCTCAAAATACTTTCCATCGGGCCAAACGCGCACGGTGGTTCCCGATTTGCGATCGCCCTCCCCGGTTTTACGAATCTGCAAAGCCTGGGTGACATCGCCGCCCTGAAAAACCAAATGGGCCACCGCGCCTTCGCGGTAAGACGTGACTTCCAAACGCTTGGCAAGCGCATTGGTCACGCTCACGCCCACCCCATGCAAGCCTCCAGAAAAGCTGTAAGCGCCGCCTTTACCTTTGTCGAACTTGCCGCCTGCGTGTAAGCGGGTAAACACCAGCTCAATCACAGGGGCCTTTTCTTCGGGGTGCATGCCAAAGGGAATGCCGCGGCCGTCATCTTCGAGCGTGACCGATCCGTCCGTGTGCAAGACTACTTTGATTTTCTTGCCGTGCCCGGCCAAGGCCTCGTCTGCGGCGTTGTCCAAGACTTCTTGAATCACGTGCAAAGGATTGTCGGTTCGGGTGTACATGCCCGGTCGCTGCTTGACAGGCTCGAGGCCTTTGAGCACACGAATAGACCCTTCCGAATATTCGGGCGGGACGGTTTGGGCGGTAGAGGGTTTAGCTGGCATAAGGCGGAATTGTAGCCGCGGAGAAAATTTTAACTGTATGAAAAGACAGTTCCGCGAAGTCCTTTGGTCCTAAAAAGTCCTCAAAATTGGCTACATTAAGCCCATGAGTACTTCTGCCACCCCTTTAAAACCGCTTTCTGTTGTTCAGGTTTTAACCTGCAGCGCTTTGGTTTTGACTCTTTCCATGGGTATCCGCCACGGCTTTGGATTGTGGATGCAGCCCATGACCCAAGAAAATGGCTGGAGCCGAGAATCTTTTGCTTTGGCCATGGCGATTCAGAATATCGCGTGGGGGATTGCGGGGATTTTTGCGGGCATGGTGGCCGATCGGTTTGGCGCGTACCGCGTGCTGGTGGTGGGAGCGATTCTTTACGGCTTGGGTTTAATGGGCATGGCAAACGCCCAAACGCCACTGATGCTTTCGTTGTCAGCGGGAGCGCTCATTGGTATCGCCCAAGCGGGGACAACTTACGCTGTGGTTTATGGCGTGATTGGGCGCAACGTGCCAGCGGAGCGGCGATCTTGGGCCATGGGCTTAGCCGCTGCCGCAGGGTCGTTCGGTCAGTTTTTAATGGTTCCTGTTGAAGGCGCTCTCATTAGTAACCTCGGGTGGCAGCAAGCTTTGGTCGTCTTGGGATTTGCCGCTTTGATCATCATTCCGGCGGCTTGGGGTCTGCGTGAACCCAACTTCGGACAAACCAGCACCGAGCCCAACCGACACCAAACTATCGGCCAAGCGCTCAACGAGGCCTTTAAATACCGCAGCTTTCAACTTTTGATGGCCGGGTATTTTGTATGTGGGTTTCAGGTGGTTTTTATTGGCGTTCATATGCCAAGCTACCTTAAAGACAACGGCTTGTCGCCCCAAGTCGCCAGTTACGCTTTGGCGCTCATTGGCTTGTTCAACGTATTTGGTACCTATCTTTCAGGTGTGGTGGGCCAACGCTTGCAAAAACGCCACATTCTGGCGTTCATTTATTTTGCTCGCGCTGTGGTGATCGCCCTGTTTATTTGGACACCTCTTACTCCTTGGAGTGTGTATATTTTTTCAGCCTGTATGGGGCTGTTGTGGCTTTCTACCGTGCCCGCGACCAACGCTGCGGTCGCTCAGATTTTTGGCATCACGCATTTATCCATGCTCAGCGGCTTCGTCTTTTTCAGCCACCAACTGGGCTCCTTCATGGGCGTGTGGTTAGGCGGGTTTTTGTATGACCGCACTGGCAGCTACGACGTGGTTTGGTACATCACCATCGCGCTAGGCGTCTTTGCCGGTTTGATCAATCTTCCTATTAAAGAAACCGCCATTCCTCGCCCCATGCCGGGAGCTGCTCCCGCAGGAGCCTAATCCGATGCAATTGCCTTCGCGCTTTGATTTGATGTCAAACCATCGATGGGCTTGGAGCGTTCGAGCTCTCGTTCTGGTGGCGGTTCTTAGCGGCATTTTTACGCTGTATGGCGAACCTGACTTCTTAGTCCAAATGGCCAATCAAATTTGGTCGTGTTTTTAAACCCTTTAGTTTCAAAAGAGATCGCTTGATGCCTAACCACCAAAATCCGAATCAAAAAGTATTCATCATCACCGGCGCCTCCGATGGAATTGGTGCGGAAATGGCCCGCCAATTGGCATCTCGCCATGGCGCAGGCATTGGCGGTATTGGCCTTGTCCTTGCGGCGCGCA
>JBAXOC010000283.1:0-2493 GCA_037133455.1 Comamonadaceae bacterium
GCAAGAAGCCTTGCACCAAGCCTTCAGCGCCAACGAACTCAACCGTGATGTGGTTTGCGTCGTGCGATGGCAAGGTCCGCAGGCTAACGGAATGCCAGAGCTGCATAAGCTCACGCCCCCCTTGGCCATTTTGCAAGGCAAGGGATTTAAGGTGGCTTTGGTGACCGATGGACGCATGAGTGGCGCTTCGGGTAAGGTGCCCGCTGCGATCCATGTGTCGCCCGAAGCGGCAGCGGGCGGCCCGTTGGCTAAGTTGCAAGACGGCGATGTGATTCGTTTGGATGCTCTCAAAGGCACGTTGCAAGTCTTGGTTTCACCAACGCAATGGGACGCTCGAGTGGTTGCGATGCTGCCGGCGGGATTAAAAGAATCCAACGCGCAAGGCATGGGCCGAGAATTGTTTGCTGGCATGCGGCGCAACGCACTCACCGCCGAAGAAGGCGCATGCAGCTGGTTGTGATTCACCACTCTTATTTCTCATCGTTTTTGCGGAGCACCCCATGACCGAAAAATTCACCGCCTTGCAAGTCATGCAAGACGCCCCTGTCATTCCTGTGATCGTGTTAAACGACCTGGCTCACGCAGTGCCCATGGCCCGCGCTTTGTTGGCTGGCAGAGTGCGGATGTTGGAAGTCACCTTGCGCACGCCCCAAGCCTTGGCCTGTATCGAAGCGATAGCCAAACATGTTCCAGAAGCTGTGGTTGGGGCGGGTACCGTAAGAAACAAGGCAGATGCCCAAGCGGCTGCCAGCGCAGGCGCACGTTTTGCAGTGAGTCCGGGCTACACCAGCGCAGTAGGACAGGCTTGCCGCAATCTGGGCTTGGCCTTGTTACCAGGCGTGGCAACGGGCAGCGAAATCATGATGGCGCAGGAAGATGGTTTTACCGAACTCAAATTTTTCCCCGCAATGCAAGCGGGTGGACCCGCCATGCTCAAAGCCTGGAGTGGCCCGTTTTTTGATGTTCGGTTTTGCCCGACAGGCGGCGTGAGTCTTCAAAATGCATCTGAATTTTTAGCTTTGCCTAATGTGGTGTGTGTGGGTGGATCGTGGTTGGTTCCGGCCGACGCCATGGCACAAGGCGATTGGGCAAAAATAACCCAACTTGCGGCTGATTCGGTAGCCTTAAGAAAGTAGATTTCAAGGTATCCTTCGTGGGCATTGGCACCCACTTATTTAACAAGATATCCTTGAGGACGGCACAAGCCCTATGCCTGTTTTACAACTCCAAGACATTGAACAACTCGCATACCGAGCCTTGAGCGCAAGTGGTGCAAACGCGCACCATGCTCGCACTGTCGCTCAATCGATTGCACAGGCCGAAGCCGAAGGCATTCGCAATGTGGGCCTGGCCTACTTACCCACCTATTGCGCACATTTGCGTTGCGGAAAGATCCATGGGCAAGCCCAATCCAGTTGGCGAAAAACAGCCCCTTCTACTTTGCTTGTGGATGCTGACGCAGGTTTTTCGCACACGGCATTTATCGATGCACTGCCTGATTTTTTAACCATGGTGCGAAGCCAAGGGGTGGCGGTGATGAGTATCCACAACTCCTATTCCGCAGGCGTCTTGGGCTGGTTTATCCGGCGTTTGGCCTTAGAAGGCTTAGTAAATCTGGCTTTCGCCAACGCTTCGGCCATGATGGCTCCTTTGGGTGGTAACCAAGCGGTTTTTGGAACCAACCCCTTAGGATTTGGATCCCCGCGACCGCGCAATGCTAAAGGCGAAAACGTGGGCCCTCTGGTTCTTGATATGTCGAGCACCGCCACGGCGAGAGTCAATGTGATTGAAGCTGCCAACAAAGGCGGCCCCATTCCAGCAGGATGGGCGATGAATCTTGAAGGCCATCCAACTACCGACCCCAAAGAAGCCTTGGAAGGTTTAATGGCCCCAGCGGCCGGACACAAAGGCTACGGTTTGGCCTTGATTGTTGAAATTTTGGCCGCTGGCTTAGGTGGCGCAAACTGGTCACACCAAGCCAGTTCACTCTTAGACGATACGGGCGGCCCACCGGGAGTGGGGCAGTGTTTTATTGCGATAGACCCAGCTGCGTTTGCGCCGGGATTTGACGCGCGTATGTTCCGGTTAATGCAAGCGATTGAAGTCCAAGAGGGCGCTCGGGTTCCGGGCGCTGGTCGACAAAGCCATATGAATGTGGCCATGGCGTCTGGTGTGGAGGTGGACACCCCGCTCCTCAACCAATTAGAGCAGTACGCCATACCAGCGAACGGGAAAAGCCTAGATGCCTAGTTCAAAAGACAGTGACGTGCAGCGCGCTCTTTTATTGACGGTTCTGGGCGATGCGGGTTTTCTCTCGAACACGGTGGCTGCCAGCGATTTAAAACTTCTCACCGGGGGATTTTGGAATCAGGTGTATCGCCTTCAGGTTGGCGAGAAAATCATGGTGATAAAGCAGTTTTTCAAAGGGGTGACCAACCCCATGTTCCCCGTCATGCCAAACACCGAAGCAGCTGCGCTCAGTTACCTTCAAGG
>JBAXOC010000284.1:0-2473 GCA_037133455.1 Comamonadaceae bacterium
CGAATACCCAAAAAGGACCAAGCCACCAGTTTGATGCTGCGCCAAAACGAAGTTTTTTGTTGCTTGGTTTTTTGAGGCTCAGACATTAAGACCCAGCTCCCTTTGATATCCATTGAGGAGCACTCGCAACTGGGGCCGCAGGCGTTTTTCCGCCTACCTCAAAAAACGTATACGACAAGGTAATTGTTTTCACATCTTTGGAGAGCTTGGGATCAATCACAAAAGCCACAGGCCATGATTTTTTTTCACCTGGCTCCAAGGTGTATTGGTTAAAGCAAAAACACTCTAATTTATTGAAGTGCGCAGACGCTTGTTGGGGCGCGTAGCTTGGAATAGCTTGCGCAGACATGCGTCGATTTTGGATATTTTGGAACTCGTATATGACGGTTGTTAACTCGCCGGGGTGAACTTCTACCGAACGCTGCCCCGGTTTGAAATCCCAGGGACCCCGCGAGTTGGCATCAAACTCAACCGTGATCGTGCGCGAGGCGTCGACTTGGGTGTTCGCTGGCAATGCAGGATTGACACCCTTTAAGGCCTGCTCGCCCAAGGCCAACACATTGATGCCGGTCATCTCACAAATCGCTTTATACAAAGGGACTAAAGCGTAACCAAAAGCAAACATCAGTACTGTTACCACAGCCAGTTTGCGGACCATTATGAAGTTTTCGCGCTGCAAATTCATTGCAAAACTACCGGCTTAAAACGATCATTTTGAGCATGAAGCCAGCAAAGAACACGATGGCCACCGAAGCCAAAATCAGGCCCAATTTGCGGTTGGACTTTTTTTGTTCAGGTGTCATGGTGTTCGTGATGCCAAGTCAATCGCACTTAAGCGATGACTTTGTTGGCCGCAGCATTTAACTTCGGTGGTGTTTCAAAGGTATGGAAAGGCGCAGGAGAGGGCACTTCCCACTCAAGGCCTTCAGCAGCTTCCCAGGGTTTTTGCGAAGCTTTTTCTCCTTTGCCCATCATGGTTGGAAGGACTACAAACAGGAAGAAGTAAATCTGCGCAAGTCCAAACGCAAAAGCACCGACTGAAGCTACCGCATTGAAGTCAGCAAACTGCATAGGGTAATCAGCGTAGCGGCGTGGCATTCCCGCCAAGCCTAAGAAATGCATAGGGAAGAAAGTCACGTTAAAAGCGATCAAAGACCACCAAAAATGGATTTTCCCGCGGGTTTCGTTGTACATCACGCCTGTCCACTTGGGTGACCAGTAGTAGTAGCCAGCAAACATGGCATAGAGTGAGCCCGCAACCAAAACGTAGTGGAAATGGGCTACCACGTAGTAGGTGTCTTGCAACTGAATGTCGATGGGCGCCATCGCCAGGATCAACCCGGTAAAGCCGCCCATGGTAAAGACGAAGATAAAGCCTACGGCAAACAGCATAGGCGTCTCAAAGGTCATTGAACCTTGCCACATGGTCGCAATCCAATTGAAGATCTTCACTGCCGTTGGTACCGCGATCAACATCGTTGCGTACATAAAGAACAGCTGACCCGTCACTGGCATGCCGGTGGTAAACATGTGGTGAGCCCACACGATGAACGACAAAATCGCGATCGATGATGTGGCGTACACCATAGAGGCGTAACCGAATAATTTTTTACGCGCGAAGGCTGGAACGATTTGGCTGACGATGCCGAAAGCCGGCAAGATCATGATGTACACCTCAGGGTGACCGAAGAACCAGAAAATATGCTGGTACATCACCGGGTCACCGCCGCCGGCGGGATTAAAGAAGCTGGTCCCGAAGTGGCGATCTGTCAAAGTCATCGTGATAGCGCCAGCCAATACGGGCATCACTGCAATCAACAGGTAAGCGGTAATCAGCCATGTCCAGCAGAACATCGGCATTTTCATCAAGGTCATGCCAGGAGCACGCATGTTCAAAATGGTCACGATGATATTGATCGAACCCATGATGGACGAGGCGCCCAAAATATGCAGCGCAAAAATACCAGCATCCATGCTCGGGCCTTGTTGCAGCGTCAAAGGCGCGTACAAGGTCCAACCCGCGGCAGGAGCGCCGCCAGGCATAAAGAAAGAACCCGCGAGCATCAACCCTGCAGGGATCATCAGCCAGAAGCTAAAGTTATTCATCCGCGCAAATGCCATGTCAGCAGCGCCAATTTGCAAGGGAATCATCCAATTCGCAAATCCCACAAAGCCAGGCATGATGGCGCCAAACACCATAATCAATCCATGCATGGTGGTCAAAGAGTTAAACAACTCGGGGTTGACCAATTGAAGTCCCGGCTGGAACAACTCTGCCCGAATCATTAAGGCCAGAATACCGCCGATGATTAGCATCGTGAAACTGAACAACAAATACATCGTTCCAATGTCTTTGTGGTTGGTCGCAAAGAGCCACCGTTGCCAGCCGGTAGGCGCATGGTGGTGGTCGTCATGGGCATGATCGTGGTGATCTAAAACTGCGCTCATACTGATTTCCTTTTCAATTCTCTAA
>JBAXOC010000285.1:0-2473 GCA_037133455.1 Comamonadaceae bacterium
CAGGACAGCGATTACCGCCTTTTATGCTTTTTGCCGTGAGGTCGATGACGTGGTGGACGACGCGGTGGACTCCGGTGTGGCCGCAACCAAACTGGCGTGGTGGGGCAGCGAAGTAGCCAAATCTTTTGCAGGCACACCCAGCCACCCCGTGATGCGGGCGCTGATGCCCCACGCGGAGGTCTACGGAATCACGCAAAACCATTTGCAAAGCGTCATTCAAGGCTGCCAAATGGATTTAGAACAAACCCGCTACCTTGACTACCCCAACCTGCAGCGCTATTGCCACCTCGTAGCTGGCGTGGTGGGGGAAGTGGCCGCGCTTATTTTTGGACAAACCCAAGAACAAACCACCCGCTACGCCCACGCTTTAGGCCAAGCTTTTCAGCTCACCAATATCATTCGCGACGTGGGCGAAGACGCGCTGCGGGGCCGTATTTATTTGCCCATGAGCGACTTGCAGCAATTCGACGTCAAAGCCCACGAAATACTCAAGCGCACCTATTCAGACCGCTTTAGCGCCCTGATGGCCTACCAAGCCCAACGGGCCCACCAACTCTACGACGAAGCGCTGGCCCTGTTACCCGACGCCGACCGCCGCGCCCAAAAGCCCGGCCTCATGATGGCGAGTATTTACCGAACGCTGCTTCGAGAAATTGAAGCAGAAAACTTCCAGGTCTTGCACCAACGCGTTCGCCTCACACCACTGCGCAAGCTCTGGCTGGCTTGGAAAGTCCAAGCCCTGGGGCGGCTTTGAGCGTAAAAACGGTTGCTGTTGTGGGAGCAGGCTGGTCAGGTTTGGCCGCCGCGGTGAGCGCGTGTGAGGCCGGACACCGCGTCAGCGTTTTCGAAGCCTCTCGCAGCTTAGGTGGCCGCGCTCGAGGCTTGTTAGACAACGATTTGTACGCCGCCGTAGGAAAGTCCGTACCGATGGACAACGGCCAACACATTTTGATTGGCGCGTACCGACAAACCTTGGAGATCATGCGCACCGTGGGCATTAACTCCGACGACGTGCTTCTTCGCAAACCCCTGCGACTGCAATTCCCAGAGGGTGACGGCATCGCCCTGCCCGATTGGCCTGCGCCTTGGAATTTTTTGGCTGGCGTTTTGTTGGCTAAGGGGTGGAGCTGGAGCGATAAATGGTCGCTCCTTGGCACCGTTCGAAAATGGAAGCGCAAAGGCTTTCAGTGTGAGTCCTTCGCTACCGTGGCAGACCTGTTCGCCGGGATCAACACCGAGGTCGTAGACAGTCTCTTAACCCCGTTGTGTATTTCTGCGCTCAATACCCCGCCCAACGCGGCCAGCGGTTCTGTTTTTTTACACGTATTAAAAGAAACACTGGCCGCTTCAACAAATACAAGTTCCAGTCATAGTAAAGCCAGGCCGAGCGATCTGCTCTTGCCCACGGTCGACCTCTCCTCCCTGTTTCCCAATGCCGCAGCCGATTGGCTTCGCGATAACGGCGCAAGCGTTCATCTGGGGGTACGCTGCGAAGCGCCACGTTGGTCGGCAGGAAAATGGCACATCCTTGACCAAGCGTTTGACTCCGTCATTTGGGCCACCTCCGCCCCCCACGCCATTCAGGCCCTGAGCGACTACGCCCTCACTGCGCCTACCAACGTTGCAACCTATTTAAACCGATGGCTAAAACCTGCCCGGGCCATCCCATACCAAGCCATCGCCACCGTCTACGCTTATGCGCCCGGCCTCCAACTGCCCCAACCCATGTTGGCCCTGCGCAGCAGCCCCCAAGCCCCAGCCCAATTTGTATTTGACCGCGGCCAACTCGGCGGCCCCGAAGGCGTGTTGGCTTTTGTGGTGAGCGCAAGCAATGGCAGCCGCGAAGAACTTCAGGCCCAAGTGCTAGCGCAAGCGCACATCCAATTAGAAGAGTTCTTAGACGGCCAAACCCTCACTGCGCTCCAAACTGTCGTTGAAAAGCAAGCGACTTTTTCCTGTACCCCGCGCCTCGTCCGCCCTCCCCAACGTATTGCCCCCGGCTTCTTAGCCTGCGGCGATTACATCTACGCCCCCTTCCCAGCCACACTCGAAGGCGCGGTTCGCAGCGGCATGATGGCGGCTTTGGCGCTTGAAGATGTGGATGGGTTTCATTGGAAACCTTAGGCCAAAGACCGTTGGTAGCGGGAAATCCCCACTAGACCCAAGCGTAATAACCGCTAGGCTAAATCCCTTCCTATTTCATCCGAACTCCGGAAAACCGACTATGAAACTCGCTCTTAAATTACTCGCTTTGCTTATTGCGCTGTTGGCAGCTGCTGGGGCTTGGTATGTGAACAGCAAACAACCGGTGCGCGATGGTGTCTTTGGGCTTCAAGGCTTGTCTGCGCGTGTGAGCGTTCATTACGACGAGCGGGGGGTTCCGCATATTCAAGGGGACAACGAGGCCGATGTGTACCGCGCCTTAGGTTACGTGCACGCGCAAGACCGCTTGTTTCAATTCGAGATGGTGCGC
>JBAXOC010000286.1:0-2459 GCA_037133455.1 Comamonadaceae bacterium
GTCCACATGGTTTTAATCCAAGTTAGTTGTATGTTGGGGTTAAGTCGGTTTTAGCCAATTCGTCAATGCACGATTGAGCAAAGCGGGGGCTTCAAGTGGCAAAAAATGACCACTGTGTTGAGATTCATGCCATACCGCGTTAGGTTGCGCAGTCATGAGTGCTTGCTGAAGGTGGCGTGGACATATCAGGTCGTGCGCACCACTGACCACGACGACGGGGCCCGTGAATTGATGCAGTGCGCCATAGCCTGAAGGTCGTTGTGCTGCCCAAGCAAACTCCAGAAGGGTTGCATTACGGGGGGTATCCGCTGCCATTCGATGTATCAGCTTCGTCTGGCGCAGACGCTGGCTGTGATGGTGAAAATAAGACGGTATGAAATGGTTCACAACAGCGGACGCGCCATCTCTAAGCCATAGTTTGCGCAAGCTTGTGGCTCTGCGCAGGGTCAGTGCGCTCGCTGCTTCAGCATTGCTTGCGATCAAGGCCAAGTGCGATATGCGCTCTGGCGCTCGCCGCAGCAACTCCAAAGCCAACAAGCCACCTAAAGAAAAGCCTGCAACAGCAAATTTGGTGGGCAGTTTGCTTAGCAAACCCGCAAACCATACCTCCCAATTTTTCAACTTGTTGTAGTTGGCATAGTGCAAGTGCGCCATGGGTCGGAGCACATGCCGCTGTCGAATGAACAGCCGTTCGTCGCAGAGCGTGCCAGGAATCAGGAGCAAAGTCGGCTTAGTGCAAGGCATATCGGTTCTCACCCTAGCCTTTCACCGCGCCTTGCGTCAGGCCCGACACAATTTGCTTTTGAAAAATAGCGATCAAAATAATCAACGGAATAGTGATGCTGACAGCCCCTGCCACGCCTTGCATGAGCAAGGCATCACTTTCAGCCCCAATGGCATTGGCAATGGCCGCAGGCATGGTCATTTTTTCAGCATTTGTGAGGGCAGAGCTGAGCAAGAAGTCGTTGTAAGCCAGCAGGAAACTGAATAACCCTGTTGTCACAACACCTGGCCACATGACAGGGATGATGATTTTTCTGAAGGCTTGGCTGCGCGTGCATCCATCAACCAATGCAGCTTCATCCAATTCGTTCGGGATATTGACAAAGAAAGACCGCAGCATCCAAATGGTAAAGGGTTGGTTGATCGCTACCAGCACAAAAATCAGTGTGAAGTAGGTATTACGTATCCCTAAACTGTCAAAAATAATGAAGAACGAAGGAAGCAATGTGGAGTGAGGCAGTGCCCGAAAAATCAATGCAACCAAGAGCAGCCAAAACCCCAATGAACCACGGTACCGAGCCAAGGCATAACCTGCCAAGCAGCCTACTGATAGCGAAATTGTCACGGTGCCGATGGTGACCAGTGCCGTGTTCAAGAAGTTACGGTAAAACTCTTTTTCGATCCATAGGCGACTGTAGTTTTCGAGCGTGAAGGGCGCTGTCCATCTAACGGGTGATGAAAACGCATCCACGTACTGTCGAAACGAAATAATGGCTGTCCAGAGAATCGGTAACGATGCAAGCACCAACCAAATGGCCAGTCCAGCGTAGATCAACACCAGAAGTGGGAGAGATTGCTTCTTCATAGTTCAGACACCCTGGCGTTGTTCGCGATAGGTTTTTACGAGCAGCGGAATGATCAAAACCAAAATCCCGCAGATGGTGAGTACGGCCGCTGCGCTCGCCTTAAACGGATTGCTCTCTTGGAGCAAGATGTAATACGTCAAGTACTGCACGCTGGTTGTGAACGCACCTTGTGTCAGCACCATGACCGGTTCAAACACACGGTAAGCATCCATTAGGTGAATCATCAACACAAAAGTAAACAAGGGCATCAAATGCGGCAAGGTCACATAGCGCAACTTTTGCCATGGTGAAGCCCCATCAATCGTGGCAGCTTCAAGCGAATCCTGGGGAACCGACTGCAATCCGGCGTACAACACGATGAACGCAAAAGGCACGACGTGCCAAATGCCATAAAAAATGATCAGCAGGCGTGCTGACCATGCTTGCGCCATCCAAAAGATTTCAATGCCAAATTGAGAGAGCAAGTACGGCACCAAGCCGTTGTCTCTAAACAGCCATTTAATGGACAAAGCCCCCACCACTGGCGTGATGATGAAGGGCAAAAGTGACGCGGCTATAAATACCCCCTTGAGCTTTTGCGTAACTCGATTCACAGCCAACGCTAACAAAAAGCCGATACCTAAAATGAAAGGCGTGGTGCTGAGGGTGTAGATCAAGGTGAACTTCAATGCGCCCCAAAATTCGTTGTCCGCTTTGGTGTGACTTCCTTGCGCATGGCTCACCGAATCGGCGGCGCTATCGCCTCGCGATGTCTCCAGTGAACCTTGGTCTTCAGACGCAGAGTTGTCTAAGCCCAGCACCTTTCGGTAGTAGTCGCCGCCTACAAAACGACAAGTCTGAATCACCTTGCCATTGGCATCAACCTTGGCC
>JBAXOC010000287.1:0-2419 GCA_037133455.1 Comamonadaceae bacterium
GATTACCACCACGGCAATGGCACACAAACTTGCTTTTACGAGCGCAGCGATGTGTTCACCGCGTCGATTCACGGCGATCCGCGTACCGAGTACCCCTTCTTTTTAGGCCATGCCGACGAACGAGGCGCGGGCGCAGGTGAAGGCTTCAACCTGAACCTACCGCTGCCGCGGGGCACAGGGTTCGAGGCGTGGTGGGCCACGCTCCAAACCGCCATCCAAGCGGTGAGTGACTTCGCGCCGCAGGCGCTGGTAGTGCCGCTGGGGCTAGACACCTTTGAAGGCGACCCGATTTCGGGCTTTACATTGCAAAGCGATGATTACCTACAACTCGGGCGCGCCATCGCACAACTGGGCTTACCCACGGTGCTGACGTTTGAAGGCGGGTATGCGGTGGCCGAGGTGGGCTTGAACACGGTGAATGTGTTGGAAGGCTTGGTGTCCAGCCTGAACCGGTGAGGGTTCTGGCTTTGTAAGAAAAGCTTGGGGCTGAGTTACTTCCGCGCAGGCGGCAAGTCCGTGCAGCTACCGTGCGCCAACATGGTCTGACCCAACATCCACCCTTCACTTGCAAGGTGTCGCCGCAAAAGATGTAGCCGAGTTGTGTAATCCATCTACAAACGCCACCGATACTACTGGTGCGCTTGACAATTTTGATTGAAATAAATTAAATTACATTTTTTAAGGAAAAAACTATGAATTTCACAGAAAAACCAATTCGTTTGACGCTTGCAGTTTGCATGTCACTAATAATAATTTTAGGCTTCTACATTGTTACTCCACAAAAACTTGCTATTGCGCAGAGCAACTCTCTTAATGGCGTTTGTGTTGGGGCTCTAACTATGGCGAGAAAAGGTACTACACCCATAGATGGAAAGACCACTTCTATTTCATATCGGTTGGATTTAAATTTCAGTGCGTCAACAGCTGCGCTAGAAGCTCTTTCAACGAATTTCGATACCGCTGCAGCCAAAGGTTACACAACGAACACATCAATTGGTACCGGCAGCTACGCCATAAGTAACGGGTTGGTTACCGGGTCTTATCTTCTTACTCCAACTGGCGCTAACGCAAACAATTTTCCAACTTTATACCTATTGCCCGCAGCATCATCAACTACATTTTTTATGCAAGTAAAGGATGACGATGCAACTGGAATTTGTGTCAAAGTTTAACTATGAATAAATTTGTTGTAATTTTTTTGATATTGTTGATCAACGCATGTGGCGGCGGTAGCGGCGGTAACACTAGCCCCAGCGGTGGCAGTGTGTCGTCTTCCAATCAGGGCGCAATTGCTTCATCATTTATAGCTATGGGTCTTTGATTTTTTTTGAATCTGCATTGAAATATTAAATTTTGCAGATTCAAAAGTGAATTGCAACGCCCCTTGATTTCAGCAGGTGTTCGTGGAATGCTTCTAGTTTCTCCAAGGCAGCTCACTCCCCTGCGCCACCTCCGCCGCCATGCCGCTCAAGGTAACAGGCCCTGTAACCTTGATGCCATAAGCTACGCCATGCGCAGTGACGTCATCTCAATTTTCATGTACGGGTAGTACGGTAACTTTGAAAGTTTCGCGTCTGCGTCTTGCGCATCTTGCGCAAGCAGGACCAGGTAAATGCCCGCGGCCTCTTGTTTGATGTACGAGGCAAGCAGGGTTCCTTCTTCCTCCCAAGTCTTGACCATGGCTTGCTCTGCGGGCAACAAACGCATGCGGGTTTCGTTGTCTAGGCCCTGTAACAAAATATCGATCATAAATTTTTTCATTGCTTATCTCTTGAAGTTAAGTGTTGATGTCTAGCGCGGGATAGTCCACATACCCCTGGGCTTGTCCGCCATACATGGTGGCGCGATCAGGTGGGTTGAGCGATGAAGCGCGCTTGAAGCGCTCGGGTAGATCCGGGTTGGCCAAGAACAACGTACCGAATGACACCGCATCAGCGGCACCTTGATCGATGACTTTTTCGGCGCTCTGTTTGTCATAGCCTGTGTTAATTAAAAGTAAACCCGTAAACAGTTTGCGCACCCGAGGTGCCAAGGGGCTCACGCCTTCGGGCAGTTGTGCTGGTTCCATGAAATGCAGAATGCCGAGCTTACGCGCTTGAAGCTGCTCGACCACATACACATAGGTTGCTTCTGGCTGGCTGTCGCTCATGCCGTTATAGGGAATGCGCGGCGACAGCCGTACTGAAACTCGATCTGCCCCCCAGACGGCGATCACAGCATCGGTGACTTCCAGCAAGAAGCGGGCACGATTTTCTATAGATCCGCCGTATTGATCGGTGCGTTGGTTTGAACCATCTTCAAGGAATTGGGCTGGCAGATAACCAAACGCACCGTGGATTTCAACCCCATCAAACCCAGCCGCTTTGGCAGCCTCTGCGCCCGCCTTGAACTGCGCAACCGCTTGCTTGATATCGTCAAG
>JBAXOC010000288.1:0-2418 GCA_037133455.1 Comamonadaceae bacterium
GTGGTGTATTCCTTAGACATGGGCGCGCTTTTGGCGGGAACCAAATACCGGGGTGATTTTGAGCAACGCTTAAAAGGCGTACTCAAGGCCTTGAAGGACCGCCCGCATGCGGTTTTGTTTATTGATGAAATTCACACCCTGATTGGGGCGGGCGCAGCGTCTGGCGGAACCATGGACGCTTCGAACTTGCTCAAACCTAGTTTGAGTTCAGGCCAGCTCAAATGCATCGGGGCAACCACTTTCACGGAGTACCGCGGTATTTTTGAAAAAGACGCAGCGCTATCACGTCGTTTCCAAAAGGTTGACGTGGTCGAGCCGACGGTAGAGCAAACGGTGGAAATCCTTAAGGGCCTGAAGTCTCGCTTTGAAGAACACCACAAAGTTAAATACGCTTTGGGCGCGCTCCAAGCTGCGGCAGAGTTAAGTGCAAAGTTTATTAACGATCGCCAGCTCCCTGATAAGGCGATTGATGTGATTGATGAGGCCGGCGCAGCGCAGCAAATATTGCCAGCGAATAAGCGCAAGAAAACCATCTCTAAAACCGAGGTTGAAGAGATCGTCGCCAAGATTGCCCGTATTCCCCCAGCCAATGTGTCCCAAGACGATCGCAGCAAATTAAAAACCTTGGACCGCGACCTCAAAAGCGTGGTTTTTGGCCAAGACAAGGCAGTGGATATTTTGGCTTCGGCGGTCAAAATGGCGCGCTCTGGTTTGGGCAAGGGCGACAAGCCGATTGGCTCTTTCTTGTTCAGCGGGCCCACGGGTGTGGGTAAAACCGAAGCCGCTAAGCAGTTGGCTTACATCATGGGCATCGATTTAATTCGCTTTGACATGAGTGAATACATGGAGCGCCACGCTGTTAGCCGCTTGATTGGTGCGCCTCCGGGCTACGTGGGCTTTGACCAAGGTGGCTTGTTGACAGAAGCGGTGACCAAGAAGCCTCATTGCGTTTTGTTGTTAGACGAAATTGAGAAGGCGCATCCTGACATCTTCAACGTGCTTTTGCAGGTGATGGACCACGGAGCACTCACCGATAACAACGGTCGCAAGGCGGATTTCCGCAACGTTATTCTGATCATGACGACCAACGCCGGTGCGGAAACGATGAACAAGTCAACGATCGGGTTTACCAATCCGCGCGAGTCGGGCGATGAAATGATTGACATCAAACGCCTCTTTACGCCGGAGTTCCGCAACCGTTTAGACGCCATCGTTGGATTCAAAGCCTTGGATGAAAACGTCATTTTGAGGGTGGTTGATAAATTCCTTCTCCAATTGGAAACCCAACTGGCAGAGAAAAAAGTGGAAGTGACATTCACGGACAAGTTGCGCCAACACCTTGCGAAGAAAGGGTTCGATCCCTTGATGGGCGCGCGACCCATGCAGCGCCTGATTCAAGACACGATTCGTCGGGCTCTTGCAGACGAGTTGTTGTTTGGGCGCTTAACCGACGGCGGGCGCTTAACGGTGGAGCTTGACGAAACAGACACCACGAAAACCGAGGTGCTGCTTGATATCAAACCGCTACCCAAGCGCGAAGGCCGAGCGAAACCGGAAGAAGCCACCGCTGACTAAGTTTTCACTCGGAAGGCGGCAGGTCTTTCTTCTGGTGTAAAATCTTCTGGCTTTGCTAATGGAGGATCTTCCTCCAGAGGCATTTCAATCGCAAACCGGTCCTACCAAGGTGTTCTTCTGATGGTTTTCCCCTATGAAGAAAATCGGACCGGCTTTAAGACCTAACCTTTGGAGTATTTATGGCTGTAACTATGCGCGAAATGTTGGAAGCGGGCGTTCACTTTGGACACCAAACTCGCTTCTGGAACCCCAAGATGGCTCCGTTCATCTTCGGTCATCGCAACAAAATTCATATTATCAATCTGGAAAAATCCTTGCCGATGTTCCAGGACGCTGCAAAATTTGTGCGTCAACTCACTGCCAAACGTGGAACCATTTTGATGGTCGGTACCAAGCGCCAAGCGCGTGAGACCGTTGCTGCTGAAGCCCAGCGCGCCGGCGTGCCTTTCGTTGACCAGCGTTGGTTGGGAGGTATGTTGACGAATTTCAAAACCGTCAAAACATCGATCAAGCGTTTAAAAGACATGAAGATTCAGCAAGAAGTCGGTCTGGACGCGATGAGCAAAAAAGAACAACTCATGTTTGCCCGCGAGTTGGAAAAGCTTGAAAAAGACATCGGCGGAATCCAAGACATGGCGACTTTGCCTGATGCCATTTTCGTGATCGACGTGGGTTACCACAAAATTGCGATTGCTGAAGCACGTAAATTGGGGATTCCTTTGATCGGTGTGGTGGACTCTAACCATTCGCCTGAAGGAATCGATTACGTCATTCCCGGTAACGATGACTCGTCCAAAGCGGTGACTTTGTATGCTCGTGGTATCGCTGACGCGGTGCTTGAGG
>JBAXOC010000289.1:0-2416 GCA_037133455.1 Comamonadaceae bacterium
GGGTTAACTCTAAATTGCGCCGTGTGGTGGCAGGCAAATCGATGAGTTCGCCGTTGCGTTGAACTTCAATCGCGCTGATGTGGGCCAGCGCCCGGCCTTGGGTGTGTTCGGTGTAGGCCAACAGCGCGGCGCTTGCCGCGTGGGCCATGTCTAGTGTTTGGGCATTCCAACTTTCCAGACTGGCCGCATGTAAAACTTCCAACAATTTGCGCTGACCTAAGGCGCTGTCAAATTGCCACTCCGGGCGGGCGGTCAGGTACAACTTGCTACCCGAGCGCAGACGTTTAAGGCGGTCTTCAAAAGCGTTGGTAACCGCGCTGCTGTAAGCCAGTTCACTCGGAGCGATTCGGGCGATCCAGTCAGTGGCTTCGTCGTTGGCGCATTCAGCCAGATGAATCACGCCTTGGGTCACACTCAGCCAAGCCAAGCCACAGCGGTTACGCGGGCCAAGATGTACCGCCATCAAAAGCGATTCTGATTTTTCACTCAGGAGTTCGGAGTCCGTCAGCGTTCCAGGGGTAACCACCCGAACCACCTTGCGTTCCACCGGCCCTTTGCCGCCCACTTCTCCAACTTGCTCACAAATCGCAACCGACTCCCCTTGGCGAATCAACTTAGCGAGGTAACCCTCCATGGCGTGAAACGGCACGCCCGCCATGGCGATAGGTAAACCCGCACTTTGGCCGCGTTGGGTGAGGGTGATATCAAGGAGCCGCGCTGCTTTTTCGGCGTCTTCGTAGAACATTTCATAGAAGTCACCCATCCGATAAAACAACAGGGTGTCGAGGTAGTCCGCCTTCAAACCCAGGTACTGGATCATCATGGGGGTGTGTTGCTTTGCGTCTTCGGTCATTGGGGGAAGTCTATCAACTTCACGCCTATGAAATGGTCGCCTGCGAAAAATAGAAGTTCGCGTTGAACTCAAGCCCCATTTGTTCGCGCCAGCATGGTAAAAATTTCCTGATAGGCGCTGAGTCCTGGGCTGTTTGCTTGCAGGGTTTGCTCAAATCGCTTCCGGTGTTGTTGAAATCTGCCTCGGTAGGATTCGAACTTACGACCAAAAAATTAGAAGACCCCTGCTCTTTGCTAACACGGTTCTAGCGGTTGCTCCGCCTCTTTAATGCCCCGACGACCTGCATGACAATACCAACCAAAATCACGCCATAGACGACTATGGAAAATACCCACTTCATAGCGGAGAACGACGAGGCAAGTAGAGCGGTGGACGAAGAAATCGTGCCGTCTGCAAGGTACTGGTTTGACAGCGCGACTAGGGAGAAGTTTTCCAACCAGTCAAAGAAAACTTGACCTAATGGGAGCAGATTCAAATTTCCAAACCGTTGGGAGTGTGACTTAAACAACACCGAAACCCAGACCACATACATAACCCCGTAGATCAAGCCAAAGAGCGTGTCCCAAACTTGATTGAAATTGATGTAAGCGGCGATCATCTGATCAGAACGTTCTGAAAGGAAGGCGAAGATTTCTGCCTGACCAAAGCCCAACGAGGTTCCAAGTGACTTAACAGCGCTGTTGGCCACTGCAAAAGCCGCCCCCTTACCCGTGAGAACAAAGACAAGGTAGCCGACAAAGATAGCGGTGGCCAGCAACGCAGTGATCAGGTTTGACTTCGTGTAAAAGAAACTTGATGCGCGACTCAGGGGTCCGGATCTTTTCTTCAGATTTAAGTTATTGGTGCTTTTGCTAGACATCATTGACTACTTATCCATTCTGCGGATAGAAAATCCAAACACATGAAAATGATTATGGCTCAGGTTTTGGGCATCACAGGACTCCACACTAGGCCTGCCTAAGCGCTTTTTCAGGGCAAGTTGCCCGAGATGTGCAGACTCTCCCCAATTGAATAAACCTGAATCGCGGTCTTACTTTTGGAGAGTGGTTCCGATTTCTTTGATGCGTTGTTCCCCAGAGGCTAAAGCGTCTTGCGAGGAATGCACCGAGTAATTCCCCAGTGAAAGTTCTTGCGGTAATTTGGCAGCCGAGGCCACCAGAAAAGCGCAGTCACTTAGTGCCTGAAAGTGCAGTGCACCGTTGCCCTCTTCAAAAACTGCCAATTCGCGTTTCAGCAGTTCGCCCTGAATGTGTAACTCGCCAGATTGCGAGAAGGTCCAAGCGATGTCGTGCGCGTTGGCTGGCTGGTATGTCCAGCTTTCCCCTGCTTGTAATTGCACCCACAGGTAGCAAGCATCGAAGGGCGCGTCAATCTTGCTGGTCATGTTCTCAAATATGCCCAGCAGTACGGTTACAGGGCCCGCACGGGGCACATCACTTGATTGCAGAAACATAGCGCTGGGTTGCGCCAGTTCATGCGATGGCGACAACGCAAACCATGTCTGAAAAGCCTGCATACGCGTGCCATTCAAAGGCTTGGCTTTATGCCATATGCCGCTGCCAG
>JBAXOC010000290.1:0-2416 GCA_037133455.1 Comamonadaceae bacterium
TGCCATGCAAATGATCAACAACGGAAAAAAATAGACTTCAAACAGTGGCGCACCACGGCGCTGTGTTGTTGACTAAGCCCATCCACAGGGCCCACGCCGCACTAGCCGCCAAGGCAGCGCCCGCTAAGCGAACGCCCCAGTCACCTGAACCCGGGATGTGGGGACTACCGCGTAGGCGCATCCACAACCAAGGGGCCGCTGTCATGGTCACACTGGTACCGACGGCAAAAGCCGCCATGACCGCAGCGCCGCCCAACACACTCCCAGCCAAAGCCGCGACCAACAAAGCCGAGTACAACAAACCACAGGGAAGCAGCGCCCACAGGGTGCCAAGCAATAAGGGCGCACCGCCGCGTTGCAGGCCAAACCCTCGCGCACGCTGCCAAAGTAAGCGCCCTGCCCGCTTAAGCCACATCGGCTGCTGTGCTCGCCAAAGCAACACCAAACCCAACACCAATGCGGCGACATGAAACAGGCTCCACACCGGGCGCAATGCGGCAGATTGCACCGTGAGCCAACCCAGGCCTTGCAGGGACGCCGCCGACAAACCACCTAAAGCTGAATAACCGATGACACGCCCGGCTTGAAATAAAAAAATAGCGGAATTTTTTCGTGGGCCCGCCGCTTGGCCCAAGCCTGCACAGGCCGCACCACACATGGCCACACAGTGCGGTCCGCCTACCAAACCCATCACTAGGGCGGTCAATACCAATGAAAATTGCATGCTGCAATAGTAGCGGGTCGGTCTTTTACTAAAGAATTTTTGAAAAACGGGTGCGGTTGAGGTCTGTTTGTAAATAGCGATCAAACACCATCGCTACCGCTCGAACAAAATACCACCCCATTGATGTCACCTGAATACCAGCCGTATCAACCTCCACCAAGCCTTGATCCACCAAAGGTTGCAAAGCTTCTAGTTCGTTAGAAAAATAACTCGCAAACTCAATCAGGTAAGCCGACTCGATTGACTCAAAATGCAAAGTGCCTTGGCACATCAAGGCCATGATGACCGAGCGGCGCACCAAATCATCGCGTGTCAAAGCCAAACCGCGAACTACAGGCAAGCGGCCGCGGTTGAGCAAGTCATAGTATTCATCCAGCGTTTTCGCGTTCTGGCTGTAGGTCGCACCAATGCGACCAATGGAAGAGACTCCCAAGGCGATCAAATCGCAATCGGCCTGGGTGCTGTAGCCCTGAAAATTGCGATGCAATCGGCCCTGGCGCTTTGCCACTGCGAGCGCATCGTCAGGTAAAGCAAAGTGGTCCATCCCGACATACACATAACCTACGCCCATTAAGGCGTCGAGTGAACGAGCCAACATGGTCACTTTGGCGCTGGCGCTGGGCAGGTCTGTGATTGCAATGCGCCGCTGGGGCTTAAAGCGCTCAGGCAAGTGGGCATAAGCGTAAAGCGCAATCCGGTCCGGCCGAAGCTCCGCAATTTGCGCCAAGGTGCGGTCAAAGGATTCTGGACTTTGGTGGGGCAAACCATAAATGAGATCAACGTTGATCGACTCGAACCCCCGCGCCCTTGCTGCTTTCACAAGGTCAAAAACCTGCTGCGCGGGTTGTACGCGGTGAACCGCCTTTTGTACATCGGTGTCAAAGTCTTGCACCCCAAAGCTCAGACGATTAAATCCCATGCTTGCCAGCGCATCGATACGACCAGCATCGACCGTCCTTGGGTCCACTTCAATCGCGTATTCGCCCCCAGGAGTGAAACTGAAGTTGTCCCTAAGCAGCGTCATCAATTGGTTTAATTCCGCGTCGGTCAAAAAAGTGGGACTGCCACCGCCCAAATGCAGCTGGCTGATGGGCTGGCCCTTACCGATCAAAGCGACATGCAACTCTATTTCGCGGCCCAAGTACCTTAAATACTCGGCTGAGCGACTGTGGTGCTTGGTAATGACTTTGTTGCAAGCGCAGTAGTAGCACAAGGACTCACAAAACGGGATGTGAACATACAGCGATAAAGGCAGTGTCAATGCGGCGGCACTGCTGCGTCGGTGTTTTAAGGCGTGGGCGTAGTCCGCTTCGGTAAAGGCTTCCACAAAACGATCTGCAGTGGGGTACGAGGTGTACCGCGGCCCGGAGATATCAAATCGACGCAAAATCTCGTAGGGAACCGCCTGCTGGGCGGGCGTTGTAAGCTGTTTCGAGTCGGTCATGCAGTACTATGGCATTTCAAGGCAGAAAAACGATTGACGTTTGTCAAACTTATTTCACTTAGTTCAAATACCGCTCCACCTATTCGGGACACTCCCATGCTCAAAATGGTTACCCCGCAGCCCATCGATACCTCCGGTCTCGGCTCCACGGCGCACATGTCAGGCTCAACACCCACTGCGATCAACCCGCACAGCTTGAAAGTAGCTTGCTCTAATTGCAATCTGAGAGAGTTGTGCATGCCCATGGG
>JBAXOC010000291.1:0-2394 GCA_037133455.1 Comamonadaceae bacterium
GGGGAGTGGTGTGCTCTGGCAACTCCTCGAGCCGAACAATCGTCTCCGGCCCCTTGGCTTGCAGCCACCATTGCAAACCTGGGTGTTGGGCCGCAAAAGTTCGCAATTTACCGAGGTCGCCTTCGCTTAACGGTACTAAATGTCGCAGCACCATCGCCGTTACGTCGCCCACACCGAACTCGGTACTGTGGCCGCCCACGTCACCAATGGCCAATTCAATCTGTGCAATTTGTTCTACCGCGTCCATAGACGCAATCAAAGCCCGCAGCGGCAGAAGCATCGCGCTGACATGGGGCGCCAGCACATGGCACTCCTTCATATCGGCAACAAAACGGCTCTTTCTTTCATGAAAGCCAATCAGCACTTCCCCTTTTTTTCGGACAAAGCGCACCGACAAGCGGGCCCGGTATCGGTAACCCCAAGTGGGTCCTTCAATCGGGCGCATCACCGTCTCCGCGTGGATCTTTCCAATGTGCCAGAGATTGTCTTCGAGTACCCGCTGCTTCACAGCCACTTGGGCGCTTGGATGCAGATGCTGCATTTTGCAACCACCACACGCCGCTTCATGCAAACCAAAGTGCGGACACACCGGGCGAACGCGCTGAGACGATTCAACATGAATCTCAGTGAGCTTGCCTTTTTCAAAACTGTTTTTACTGCGGTGAATTTGGGCGCTGACCACTTCAAAGGGGAGCGCCCCTTCAATAAACACCACTTTGCCATCACTTCGGTGAGCAACGCCTTGGGCTTCCAAGTCAAGTGATTGAACGGCTAACCAACCCTCTGGTAAAGCAGGGCTGGTATTTGCAAGTTCGGGGAATTTTTTTTCAGGGGGGTCTTCTAACATCCCCCCATTGTCTCAGGTCAACGTGCGGGTAAATACTGCGCCGGGTCCACTGGCTTGCCCAGTTTGCGAACTTCAAAGTGCAACTTCACACTGTCGGTATCGCTGTTGCCCATCTCAGCAATTTTTTGACCCTTCTTGACCGTCTGGTCTTCCTTGACCGACAAACTTTGGTTGTGGGCGTAAGCCGTCAAGTAGGTGTTGTTGTGCTTAAGAATAATCAAGTTGCCATAGCCGCGAAGGCCTGCACCGGCATAAACCACCTTGCCATCGGCAGATGCAAGCACCGGGTCGCCAGCTGCGCCACCAATGTCTACGCCCTTGCGATTTTTGGATTCGTCAAACGCGCCAACAATGGTGCCCTTAGCAGGCCAAGCAAAGCTCACGTCGTCTTCACCTGATTTGGCATGCGATTCAGACACTGCTCCAGCCGCCGCAGGAGCAGGTTCATTTTTGGCGGATTGCTGAGTTTGTGATTGCGTTTGTGATTGCAAAGGCGTAGAGCTCACCTTAGAGCTAGCCACAGGTTTGGCAACCACGCTTTCCTCGCTTACTGGCGGAACCACACGAAGAACCTGGCCTACTTCGATCTTGTTGGGGTTTTCTAATGCGTTCCATCGCGCTACATCGCGGTGCCCTTGTCCAGACTCTAAGGCAATGCGAATCAAGGTATCGCCAGGTTTGACGGTGTAGTAGCCCGGTTTGCCCGCGTTTTCAGAGCCAGGCATGGGCTTGGCTGAGTCGCTTGGAGTGGGGGTAGAACTGCTTCGCGCAGAGCTGTTGTTACGGTCTTCCACCGGCGCACGGTGGGTTACCTTCGACGCACATGCGGAAAGTAACAAGACCAGAGCCATCGCCAATGCTTTTGAAGAGCTTTCGTAAGCCCCTGCATGTAATTTAAATTGAAGCATTTTTCCCTTTCAAGCCAAACCTGATTTTAGAGGTACAAAATGAACCGCCTCCAAAACGGTTTGGCGAATGCCTTGTGGGGTTTTATCTAACACGATCAAAGCCTGAGCGACCGGGCCGCCGCGCGCAGAAGAAGGAACAGCTACCGGAGCCACCAAGCGCCCGCCCTCTGCGAGTTGGTCGATCCACGCTTGGGGAATCGCTTCTCCGCCTGCGGCCGCAATAATGCCCGCGTAGGGCGCGCCTTTGGGAAAACCCAACATGCCGTCCCCAAACAACAAATGCAGTTGGGCTAAGCGCAAGTGGCGTAAATTGTCTCGCGCTTTGTCATGCAATCCGCGTAAGCGCTCAATGCTGTAAACCTCGGTTGCAATCTGGCTGAGAACCGCCGCTTGGTAGCCGCAGCCGGTACCAATTTCTAATATCCGTCCGAGCTTTCCCGGCGCTCCGTTGCGAAGCAATTCCACCATCCGCGCCACCACACCCGGCTTCGAAATCGTTTGCCCCAAACCAATCGGTAAACTCGTGTCTTCATAGGCTTGGTTGGCTAAGGCGGTGTCAACAAAGCGGTGGCGCTCTATCGTTGCCATCGCCTGTAAAACCATCGGGTCTTGTAAGCCTTGACCGGCTAATTTTTGGAC
>JBAXOC010000292.1:0-2370 GCA_037133455.1 Comamonadaceae bacterium
CCGCGCGGAAACCATGGGCATATTGCTCAGCAATAAAGCCTGTGTTGAAGTCACCCGACACAAATCTCGGATGCGCCAGCAAAGCAGACTGGAATGGAATGTTTGAGCTGATGCCGCGAATCACGAATGCATTGAGGGCTTCGCGCATTTTCGTAATTGCGTCGTTGCGGTCACGCCCATGCACGATGAGTTTGGCGATCATCGAGTCGTAGAACATCGGAATCTCGCCGCCCTCTTGCACACCGGTGTCTACGCGCACACCGAGTAGTTGCTCGGTGTTGCCTTGGAACATCGTGGGCTCGGGCGGGTGGAAACGCACCAGCCTGCCCGTAGATGGCAAGAAATTGCGGAAAGGATCTTCCGCGTTGATACGGCACTCAATTGCCCATCCATTACGCTGCACATCTTCTTGCTTCAAGGTGAGTGGCTCACCCGCGGCTATGCGGATCATCCATTCCACCAAGTCCAAACCGGTGATGCATTCGGTCACAGGGTGTTCCACCTGCAAACGGGTGTTCATCTCAAGAAAATAAAAGCTCTGGTCTTTGCCAACCACAAACTCGACCGTACCTGCGCTTTGGTATTTCACCGCTTTGGCCAAGGCCACCGCTTGTTCGCCCATAGCTTTGCGGGTTTCGTCGCTAATAAAGGGCGATGGCGCTTCTTCAATCACCTTTTGGTGGCGACGTTGAATCGAACACTCCCGCTCATTCAAATAGAGCACATGTCCTTGCGAGTCGCCGATCAATTGGATTTCAATGTGGCGGGGTTCTTCAACGAATTTTTCAATAAAGACACGGTCGTCGCCAAAGCTATTGCGTGCTTCGTTGCGGCAACTGGTGAAACCTTCCAGCGCCTCTTTGTCGTTGTAGGCCACGCGCAAACCTTTACCGCCGCCACCGGCGCTGGCTTTGATCATCACGGGGTAACCAATGCTTTTGGCAATCTCGACGGCTTTCTCCGGTGTTTCGATGGCATCGTTCACACCAGGAATGCAATTCACGCCTGCTTTTGCCGCAAGCTTTTTAGAAGCGATCTTGTCGCCCATGGCCGCAATGGAGTGGTGTTTGGGGCCAATAAAAACAATGCCAGACTCTTCACAGCGCTTGGAGAAGTCTGCGTTCTCGCTCAAAAATCCATAACCAGGGTGAATTGCCTCGGCGCCCGTTTCCTTGGCAGCGGCGATGATTTTGTCGGCCACCAAATAGGATTCACGAGAGGATGCTGGTCCGATGCAAACAGCTTCATCAGCCATCGCAACATGGCGCGCTTCTTTGTCGGCTTCAGAATAAACGGCAACTGTCTGTATGCCCATTTTGCGGGCGGTGGCCATGACACGGCAGGCAATTTCGCCACGGTTGGCGATAAGTATTTTTTTAAACATATTTCTCTCCTAGGCTTACAGCGGAATATTGCCGTGCTTGCGCCATGGGTTATCAATCTTTTTATCTTTGAGCATGACCAAGGAGCGGCAAATGCGCTTGCGGGTTTCGTGGGGTTGGATCACGTCATCGATAAAGCCGCGCGCGCCAGCCACAAACGGATTGGCGAATCGTGCTTTGTATTCGGCTTCTTTGGCAGCGATTTTTGCGGGATCGCCCTTGTCTTCGCGGAAGATGATTTCGACCGCGCCTTTGGCGCCCATCACCGCAATCTCGGCATTGGGCCAAGCGAAGTTGACGTCACCACGCAGATGTTTGGAAGCCATCACGTCATATGCACCGCCATAAGCTTTGCGGGTGATCACCGTGATTTTCGGCACTGTGCATTCCGCATAGGCATACAGCAACTTGGCACCGTGTTTGATGATGCCGCCAAACTCTTGGCTGGTACCCGGCATGAAACCTGGGACATCCACAAAGGTGAGAACAGGAACATTGAAGGCATCACAAAACCGCACAAAGCGTGCGGCCTTGATAGAGCTCTTGATGTCTAAGCACCCTGCCAAGACCAAAGGTTGGTTGGCGACGATGCCGACGGTTTGTCCGTCCATACGGGCAAAGCCGATCAAGATGTTTTGCGCGTAGTCGGGTTGCAATTCAAAGAAGTCGCCGTCGTCTACGGTTTTGACGATCAACTCTTTCATGTCGTAAGGTTTGTTGGGGTTCTCGGGCACCAAGGTGTCTAGGCTGGTGTCCATGCGCTCGGTCGGATCACCGCTTTTACGAATAGGCGCTTTTTCGCGGTTGTTCGCTGGCAAGTAGTTGTAGAGCCGTCGCACCATCAACAAAGCTTCGACATCGTTGTTAAACGCCATATCCGCCACACCACTCTTGGTGGTGTGGGTGATGGCACCACCGAGCTCCTCGGCGCTGACTTCTTCGTGGGTCACGGTCTTGACGACTTCGGGGCCAGTGACAAACATATAGG
>JBAXOC010000293.1:0-2353 GCA_037133455.1 Comamonadaceae bacterium
CTTTCACTAACTCGGGCTTGCCTTCGTGCTCAAGCGGATCCGTTTTCACTGGAATGCCAAGCACTTCAGACGCAATCGTGTATCCGCGCAAATGGCAACCGCCACGGTTGGAGGTCGCGTAAGCCAAGCCAATGCCTTGGATCGCACGGCCGTCATACGCTGGGAACTCGAGGCCTTTGCTGGACATACTGAGTTCAGGATGGCCGTATTTTGCGGTAAGGCGTTTGGAACCTTGTCCGATTTCTTTACCAAAGCCACGGCCGTTAACCGTTTCTTCAACCAGAAAAGCCAATGCATGGGCAGAGCCAAATTTTGCTTCGATACCCACTTGCTCTTTGGTCAAAACGCCCATGTCATACAACTCCATGACCGCGCCTACCGTGGTACCAAAGGTGATCGGGTCAATGCCTTCTTCATTGCAAAGCATGGTGGCGTATTGCAAAGTCTCCAAGTCGTTGACTCCGTTGGCCGCGCCCAGCGCCCAAGCCGCCTCGTATTCCAAGCCGCCTGAGGCACCCCAGTATTGCGGTTTGTTAGCGACAGTAAAGTGGCCTTGGTCCATCTTGCTGATACGACCACACGCAATGGTGCAACCAAAACAAGCTTGGTTGGTTACCAATTGTTTTTTACCATCGGTCGCGCGAGGGGTTGCCATCGCTTCTGCCGAAATGTCTTTGGCGCCTTCAAACTGATTGTCCCGGTGATTGCGGGTAGGCAGTCCACCGACTTCGTTGATCACGTTCATCAGCACTTGGGTTCCATAGGCTGGCAGTCCTTGGCCCGTCACGCCGTTTTCAGCCAAGATTTTTTTCTTCTCGGTGGTGGCTTTCATGAAGGCTTTGGGGTTATGAATATTTCCCACGCCCTTGGTTCCGCGAACGGCAATAGCTTTGAGGTTTTTACTACCCATGACCGTTCCCACGCCAGAGCGGCCAGCGGCGCGGTGTAGATCGTTCACCACAGCAGCATACAAAATGCCGTTTTCGCCCGCTTTACCGATACTCGACACGCGGGTTAAGGGGTCTTGCAGGCTTTTCTTTAAGGTCTCTTCGGTTTCCCAAACGCTCTTACCCCACAAATGCGAGGCGTCGCGTAATTCTGCGACATCGTCATTCACGTAGAGGTAGACCGGTTTGGCGCTCTTACCTTCAAAGATCACCATATCCCAACCGGCCATCTTGAACTCAGCACCCCAGTAACCACCAGAGTTAGAGCAGGCAATCGTCCCGGTCAGCGGGCTTTTGGTAATCACCGTATAGCGCCCGCCTGTGGAGGCCATGGTTCCCGTCAAGGGACCGGTTGCCCAAATGATTTTGTTCGCTGGAGACAAGGGGTCGACTTTCGCGTCAACCTCTTCGACCAAGTATTTCGATCCCAAGCCGCGAGAGCCTAAGTAGTTACGTGCCCACTCTTTGTTGAGGGGTTCAGACTTAACGGTTCCGGCGGTCAAGTCAACGCGAAGAATTTTTCCAGCCCATGACATAGTGAAGCTCCTAGAATTTATGCAATAAACGTTGTAGTAGCAGCTTTGGCTTTAGCCTGCGCTCGGCTGGTTAGCCAATTTGTCAGCCCACTGTTCCATCTTTCCCAAGCCAGTCCAGTTGGAGTCAATGAAGGTGATAGCGCCTGTAGGACAGGCTGAAGCACATGCAGGGTCACCACCGCAGAGGTCGCACTTCTGCACCTTGCCAGTTTCTTCTACATAGTTGATCGTTCCAAACGGGCAGGCAATCGTACAAACTTTGCAACCCACGCAAGTGGCTTCATTCACCACTTTGGCGCCAGTCGCTTTGTCCACTGTGATGGCTTCGACTGGGCACGCATGCAAACACCACGCTTCGTCACATTGCGTACAGGTGTAGGGGACTTTTTTACCGGTATGGTGGAAATCAAACACCTTGATACGCGATTTAGCGGTAGCGAATGTGCCGTAGTTCTCAAACGAACACGCCATTTCGCACTGCATACAGCCTGTGCACTTGTCTGCGTTGATATGCAACGTTTTTTGCATGCGTAACTCCTTGAGGGGGTAAAAGCACGCAAGTTATGCAACCGCGTGCCTATGAAATGAAATACATAGTTATTGTTTGCTTTTGCTTGGCGTTTGGGATTGGTATTTACCCTAGTCGGAAAAGGGTTTCGCAAAAAATCTTCTGGGCTCTGTCAGCTCGCAGCCTTACGAAGCGTTTCAACAACCGGCCGGCTCAACACCTCGCGTAAACCCCACCAACCCGCTGCCAGCGCCAAAACGGCGCCTACGAGGGCGCCCGCCAAGGGCACCCACAGCGAAACCGTCCAAGAAAACTCGAACACATACCTGGCAAGGGCCCAACCCACGACACTTGCCACGCAC
>JBAXOC010000294.1:0-2340 GCA_037133455.1 Comamonadaceae bacterium
GAAAACCGGCGAGGATGTGAGTCCTCCGTGAGTTCGAATCTCACAGCTTCCGCCAACGAATTAACACTTGCCCTGCTTACACACAATTCGAGATACCCTCGGTTCTCGAGTTCATTTTTTGCCAGGGTCAACGCAAGTTTTTTCACCTTCTTTTTTCCAGCAACTGCAATTGAAGGCGTAATCTTTCAACAGGCCTTTTTTGACTCCGTTCACGCTAGTTTGCTTAGTTGCAGCAGGGGGAATGTAAAGGTAGGGAGAAAAGGCCTTTCGGACAGGGCCACCACTTTGAAGGTTGACCAGAACGGCGTGACAGGCCAGCGGGCCGGGTAGATTATTCCTGATCTCAATAAGCAGGTTGTTGTCAGAGTCGGCCGCCCAGCCAGCCACCAATTCAACCTTCTGCCACTCGATGGCTGAAAGCTCGACCTCGTTGAAAGACTTTGTTTTGACGAAAGGATTCCAAGCCCAGGCCGGTGTGATCAAAATAACGCCCGCAAAGCTTAGAGCTAAGCTCAACAGATAGCTTTTACTTTGTGTCATAAAACTAAATAATCGATCTCGCTGATTTAAACAACCAGGCCCAGGGGGCAGAGGATGATGCAAATTATTGATTGCAGAGTTTGATGTCTGTCAGACTGACTGGTATCAAAAGTGGTACTTCACGTTGCTGAAATCACTGATCGCAAACGCATAAAGGATCAGCAGGTCCTCGTCATTCACGTTGTTGATCTGATGTCTAGCGTTACCAGGAATAAACAACATTCTTCCCGAATCGACTTCAAATACTTCATCATTAATGGTGACAGTCCCCCGGCCTGAAAGAGTGAAATAAGTTTCAGGCTGTGAATGCTGATGCGGCTCTAGCGACTCACCCTTTTGGAGGCGAACCACGCCCATCGTCATATCGTTTTGACAACCAGTAGCACTGCCAAGGATCTCTTTCCACTGGGCCTTTCCTCGGATCGCCACCTGGTCGTTTTCCCAACCTTTCCAATCCATGTCATTAAGGTGTTTAGAGGCTACTTGCATAGAGAGTTTCGCGGAAGAAGTGAAAACCAATATTCTAGGTTGCAGACCGAGTCACTAACGCCCCCGGTACAACCAAGGCACATCGATCATGCGTGCCCCAAACAGCTTCATTGCGGTATCGCGGCCCCAGCGCCTGAGGCCGGTGGCATGAAAAATTTCGCCGTTGCTTACCGCACGGGCTTGAACCCGGGCGTTGCGCTTCCAGCGACGTCGGGCAAAGCGTTCTAGGGCGTCTGCGTCGTCGTTGGTGGACTGTTGCAAAACGTCGGCCATGGCAAAGGCATCTTCAATCGCCATGCCTGCGCCTTGGCCAAGAAAGGGAAGCATGGGGTGGGCGGCGTCGCCCAGCAAGGCGATGCGTCCGAACGCCAACTCTTGGGCGCTACGCACCTTGGGCAAACCACACAAAGGCCATAAGTTCCATTTTGAAATAGCACTCACTAATTCTTGCAAGGGCGCAGCCGCATTTGCCAAGTGCGCTTGCAGCTCATGCATTTCGGCGGTTTGATTCCATTGGTCCAGTTCCGCAGGCCCCGTGGCCTTCACAATAATCGCCACATTCAACAACTCGCCGTGGTGAACCGGATACTGAACCGCATGAAAATCAGGGCCGAGCCAAGCGGTGATCACTTGGCTGCGCAAAGTCTCAGGCAAATCCGCCTGAGCCACCATGGCGCGGTAGGCCACGTAGCCAGAAAATTGCGGCTGGGCGTCTAAGCGAACAAAGTCACGCACCTGGCTCCACAGCCCATCGGCACCGATCAGTACATTGGCGCGGCGGTTTTGGCCATCGGCGGTGGTTACCGTGACGGCGCTGGCATCTTGGCTGACAAACTCCACCGCGTTGCCCACAATCAGCTGCGTAGAACCTTGCGCATTCACCGCTTTAAGCAACAAGCCATGCAAATCGGAGCGCGCAATCGTGGCGTAGCGTGCGCCATAGCGCTTCACCGCCCGCTCGCCCAAAGGCAAACGTCCGAGAAGGTCTGCAGAAAGCGCACTGCGAATTTCCAGCTGCGATGGAAAGCAGGCCAAGGCATCGAGTCCCTCTTTAAGGCCCCAGCCTTCTAAGAGACGAACAATGTTGGGGCTGATTTGGATGCCCGCGCCGACTTCTGAAAAAACTTTGTTTCTCTCAATCAACTGAACCGGCAGGTCCCGATAACCACACGCCAAAGCGGTAGACAAGCCACCAATTCCGCCGCCGACGATTACGATTTTTTTTTGCATGTCAATGGTTGCCGAATGGGCTTATTCCATTCGAGTAATTTTGGAGGGTTTAAAGCCCAGGTCGGCCGCTTTGCCTTTGCG
>JBAXOC010000295.1:0-2330 GCA_037133455.1 Comamonadaceae bacterium
GAGCAGAGGATTGAAAATCCTTGTGTCGGTGGTTCGATTCCGCCCCGGGCCACCACCTTCAGTCGGTTATTTGCCCTACAAGAGGTCCTTGATAGTGACAACTGATTTCAGTCCACCGCCCGAAGACGAAGAAATTGATTTAACTCAATTGCTTCATACCCTGTGGCTCCAGCGTTTAGTTATTGCATCTATTGCTACCGCAGGCGCTTTGTTCGGTGGGTTGGCGGGGCAGTTTTCGACTAAATATGTGTCTGAAGGCGTTATTTTAACGGGCGACGTTATCAATGCTTCAAGCTACAAACGCTATGAGTCCATTCTTCGCAATGGCTCCAATTTAGAAAAATTTTTGGAGCGCAGCCCGCAGCTCAATAAAGACACTGCTAGTGTCATCCTTGGTGTGAGCGAATCACCATCAGGCATGCAGGAGCTCATTAAGCCAGAATTCGCATTAACTGCTAAAGACCAAAAACTATTTGGAATCAATAACGCAAACGAAAAATCGGATGCCATGATTGGAATTCGCGTGAAGTTTGAGGGTAACGTGCCCAGCTTGGGTGCTCCGATTGTGGTGTTAGGCGCCTACATTCGAGACACGGTACTTAGGTTGAATGTTGAAAGCGGCATCACTGAAAATTGTCTAAAAAACCAAGCTTTTGCGCAAAGCATGCGCATTGAAAAAATCAAGGGTGAGCTTGCAATTAAGCAAGAGCAAGCACGCGCCAAAACGTTGCGAAGCTTAAAAGGCTCCAGCGCGGGCGGTGTCAGCCAATTGATTTCCATTGAAAAAGGCGGTGAGCGCTTTCTTTCACCTCAAGCGCAGCTCAATGCAGTTGAAATCACCATTTCAGAATTAATGCTTGAGCAAGTGACCCGCGATAACGAGGTAAATATCAGTGAAATCAGGAAAGCCTATTACTGTAAAGCTATGCAAACCATCGACAAGCCGACCAACATGGGCGCTGTGCTTGCGGAAATGAAAGTTATCCAAGAGGGTATTTTTAAAGACTTAGACAGCAGCAAGCCTTTTGTAGTCCAAGCAGCCAATGAATTTGAATTAGAGCGCGATGGTTGGGATTTTGGTTACCTGCGGGGTATGCGCTTTATTTCAGCACCCGAAAACTCGGAAATTAAAGTTCGCAAATTGGGAATCGCAATGGGCTTACTCTTAGGCGCAATGCTCGGAGGGCTTTTGGGTATTGTTTTTGCTTTCGCAAGAAAATGGTGGCAATCCCACCAGTCCGAAATCACAAAGCCCTAAACCGTTCTCGAAGTTTCCACTGGTCAGGTTAGCGAACTACTAAAGCTGCCGGGATCGCCTGCACTTCTTGCTCAAGCACCAAACCATACTTAGCATCTAAGCCAACGCGCATCATCAATGGGTAACTATCGGTGGCTCGAACCCACAAATCAAGCGATCCACCCGCCGCGGTGCCTGTTAAGCGAACCGCTGACACCAGTTGCCCCGCGACTTTAACGTTCTCTAAGCGAGGTGTTAACTGGGTTGTAAACAAGGACTTGCCGTCCGTAAAAACAAGCGGCGTAGCTGTTTTGGGTGCGGGACGACCAACAAAGGCATACGGGAGCATCGCAATATCAACGACTTCAGACTTCATTACTTCAGAGCGCGCAGTCCCAGGGCCATTGCTAAAGGTTAGTTGTCGCAGTCGGGGATTGACCGCCATCAGTAACTCGGGCGTGCTGCCGCGCTTATCGCTATAGCGCTGGGTACTGGCGATGTTGTTCACGTATAGGCCGCTGCTTTGACGAACCATATTTAAATTACTGTCGAGCATGGACAGCAAGGTTGCGACTTTGATATTGGATCGCAGGGCGAATCCTTTGGCTTCAACGGAAGCTGCATCAGCGCCTTGCGCAACCATCACAGCGCCAAAAACTGACCCTGCCGTAGCGATCGCTTTGGTAGCCATGTCGGGTGTAGGCGCACCTTTTACCACGCTTATTTTGTAAACCCATTGGGCCGTCACAACTGCAGCAAAGGCATTTCCTTGAAGAAGGAGTGAAAAAGCGAATGCGATAAAGGTTTGTTTGACAACAACCGGTGCATTAAAAAGACTGATTTTCATATATTGATAGGTTCCGTGTTGCGACCATTATAATTAAGTGAACAATTTATTCTGAAAGAAGCCGTGGCGACTGACCCTAAACCTGACAATGATGAAATAGACCTCGCATCCTTGGTCCAACCCCTTTGGATTGAGCGAAAAATGATCATACTCATTGGTGTGATCGGTGCATTGCTTGGTTTGCTGGCTTCGCAGCAAACAACCAAATATGTTTCTGAAGATGTATTGATAACTAGTGGTGTTCAG
>JBAXOC010000296.1:0-2329 GCA_037133455.1 Comamonadaceae bacterium
GTCCACGTTACCCACGTTTTGGCACAAGCACCCGACAAAGCAGTCTCTCAAAAACTGATGCCGGTGGCAGTCGGTCTTGATGCATCAGGACAAGCCACACCCGCTTTACTCAAGAAATTACAAGCCTTGGGCGCAGACGCGAGTGCAGTGGCAAGCCTCAAGCGGGCGATGGACGGCAAAGCCGAAGCCCTCTTTTTTGAAAATACGGTTCGCGGCGTGACCTTGGCCGAGGGCCTGCAAAAAGCGTTGGATGAGGCGATTGCAAAACTGCCGATCCCCAAAGTGATGAGCTACCAACTAGAGCGGGACTGCGCGCTCCCTGGCTGGACCAGTGTGAGTTTTGTGCGTCCGGCGCATCGCTTGCTCGCCCTGCATGGCGCAAGCGTGGTTCCTGTTCACGCGCTTGGCCTCACCGCCGGCAACACCACCCAAGGCCACCGCTTTGAAGCCTCCGTATCACCGGTCACCATCGCCCACGCGGATGAGTACGACACAACGTTGCAGCGCGATGGCGCAGTCATTGCCAGCTTTAGTGCGCGAAAAGCAGAAATCGCTCGCCAGTTGCAAGCTGCGGCCAAAAAAGTCGGCGCACAAGCGATTGACGATGACGACTTGCTCAACGAAGTCACGGGTTTGGTAGAGCGGCCCAACGTCTTGGTGTGTGAATTCGAGAAACAATTCCTCGACGTCCCACAAGAATGCCTCATCCTCACGATGAAGGCCAACCAAAAATACTTCTCCCTGCTCGACGCTGCTGGTAAGTTGATGAACCAGTTTTTAGTGGTCAGCAACATCACGCCCGCGGACCCATCCGAAGTCATCGGCGGCAATGAGCGCGTGGTGCGCCCGCGCTTGGCCGATGCCAAATTCTTCTTTGACCAAGACCGCAAGAAGACGCTGGAATCGCGCGTAGACGGTTTATCTAAGGTGATTTACCACAACAAATTAGGTTCGCAAGGTGAGCGTATGAAGCGCGTCTGCGAAATCGCAAGAGCGATTGGCCAGCAGCTCGGCGGTGACGTTTTGGCCGAGAAGGCCGGACTCGCTGCCCGCTTAGCCAAGACCGACCTGTTAACCGATATGGTTGGAGAGTTCCCCGAGTTGCAGGGCATCATGGGGAATTACTATGCGAAAAATGATGGGCTTAGTGATGAAATTGCAGCGGCTATTTCAGATCATTACTACCCACGCTTTGCAGGCGATTGGTTACCAACCAACATGGTTGGCGTTTCAGTGGCATTAGCTGATAAATTAGAAACCTTGGTCGGTATGTTCGGAATCGGCAACGTACCCACGGGCGATAAAGACCCTTTTGCGCTGCGTCGCCATGCTCTGGGTGTGATCCGTATGCTCAGTGACGAATCACTATCACTACAGGTAGGTCTAGTGCAGCTTATTGAATATGCTCATGCTTCATTTTCAGGAATGGGTATTGAACCTTTTGAAAGTCTTTTGCAAAAACTGTTTTTGTTTGTTCAAGAAAGGTTTGTAGGTCTTTTGGTGAATGAAGGAAATGAGCAAAGTCATGTACTTGCAGTTTTGTCGGTTAAGAAATTAAAAACCTGGAGCGAGATTCGTCCTCGCCTAGATGCTGTTAAAGCATTTGCTACTTTGCCCGAGAGTCCGGCCCTGGCCGGCGCTAACAAGCGCATCGGCAACATCCTGAAAAAAGCCGGCGAGGTGGACGCCGATATCAACCCAGCGCTCTTGCAAGAAGACGCCGAAAAGAACCTTTATGCAGTCATGCAAAAGCTCCTTCCTACGTCTGAAGCCCAATTTAATTCAGGCGACTACACCGCAAGCCTGCAAACGCTGGCTGCGCTGCGTGCGCCCGTGGATGCATTTTTTGACGATGTCATGGTCAACGCCGACGACATGGATGTTCGCCTCAACCGTCAAGGGCTCTTGAAGTCGCTGCATGTGGCAATGAACCGTGTCGCCGACCTTGCCCGGCTGGCCAGTTAATGCAAAAATTTGGAATGCCCATGAAACTTGTCATTCTTGACCGCGACGGAACCATCAACGAAGACAGCGCCGACTACATTAAATCTGCGCAGGAGTGGCAACCGCTGCCCGGTGCGCTCGATGCGATTGCGCGCTTGAACCATGCGGGTTGGCACGTGGTGGTGGCGACCAACCAGTCGGGGCTTGGCCGGGGCTTGTTTGATGTGGTGGCTCTCAATGCGATGCACGCCAAAATGCACTCGATGTTGGCAGCCGTTGGCGGGCGGATTGACGCTGTTTTTTACTGCCCACACGGCCCAGAGGAATCATGCAACTGCCGCAAACCTGCGCCGGGCTTGTTTGAGCAAATCGCAGAACGCTACGG
>JBAXOC010000297.1:0-2318 GCA_037133455.1 Comamonadaceae bacterium
CTGGCGCAGGGCCACTTGAGGGCGCTGGAGACTTTGGGCTGCGCCCAGGCGGGCCAGTGCACAGCCATCAACTTGGGCACTGGGGTGGGCTACAGCGTGCTCGACATGGTGAAGGCTTTTGAGCAAGCCAGCTGTAAGCCCGTGCCATACCAGGTGCAGGCGCGGCGCCCCGGCGATATTGCGGCGTGCTACGCCAACCCTGCCATGGCGCACCAGGTGCTGGGTTGGCAGGCAATGCGTGATTTGCAAACCATGTGCGCAGACGTCTGGCGCTGGCAGAGCGCCAATCCGCAGGGGTATGGTGGTTAGGCGCTTTGCGAAAGACGGTTCGTCTTGTGCCGATATCAAAAATAAACGTGCATGCGACGGGCTTGCTCGGGTTACTTTATGTCTACACCATAAAAGGAGTGGCGACCAAACGGGCTGAGTTTGAAGTCAATCACTTCCTTGCGTATTGGTTTGAGTTGGACGGCGTGTGCAATGGTGAACCAGGGCGCTTGCTCCTTGAAGATCACCTGGGCCTTTTCGTAGAGTTTTGTGCGCTCTGCCGGGTTCGACACGACCTTGGCTTTTTGCACCAGTTCTTCGAATGGCTGGTAACAAAACTTGGCGACGTTGGAGCCATTGGTCTTGGCCGAATCGCAACCCAGCAGGGTGTTCAGGAAGTTGTCCGGGTCGCCGTTGTCACCGGTCCAACCCAGCATGCCCATTTGGTGTTCACCATTTTGCATGCGCTTGCGGTATTCGCCCCATTCAAAGCTCTTGATTTCGGCCTTGACGCCAATTTTGGCTAGGTCGGCTTGCATCAACTCGGCAATGCGTTTGGCGTTTGGGTTGTAGGGGCGCTGCACCGGCATAGCCCACAGGTCGGTCGAAAAGCCGTTGGGGTATCCTGCCGCTGCCAATGCCTTTTTGGCTGCGGCCGGGTCAAATGCATCGTCTTTGATTGATTTGTTGTACGACCACTGTGTTGGCGGAATGGGGTTTGTAGCGGGCACGCCAGTGCTCAGGTATACCGCCGCGACGATGGCCTTTTTATCAATGGCCATGTTGATTGCCTTGCGTACGCGTAAGTCATCAAATGGCTTCTTGGTCGTGTTGTAGGCGAGGTAACCAATGTTCAAGCCGGGTTGTTCTAAAACAGTGATATTGGGGTCCTTGCGGATCGCGTCCAGGTCGGCTGGATTAGGGTACGGCATTACATGGCACTCCCCTTTTTGCAGTTTGGCCCAGCGAACCGATGCATCCGGTGTGATGGAGAAGATCAGGTCGTCGATTTTGGCCTTGCCGCGCCAATACTCGGGAAATGCCTTGTATCGGATGATGGCGTCTTTCTGGTACTGCACCAGCATATAGGGTCCGGTTCCGATAGGTTCTTGATCGAGTTTTTCAGGAGTGCCGGCTTTGAGCATGGCAATGGCGTATTCCTTGGACTGAATACCCGCGTATTCCATTGCAAGGTTCGACAGGAACGGCGCTTCAGGTTTGTTGAGTGTTATCTTGACGGTAAATTCGTCGACTTTGTCTACCGATTTCAACAGCTTGGGCATACCCATGTCGTTGAAGTAGGAGTGGTTCGAACTGGTGACCTTGAAGTAGGGGTCGTTCTCTTTCCATTGGCGATCGATTGCGAACATGAAGTCATCCGCGTTGAAGTCGCGCGTTGGCTTGAAGTTCTTGTTGGAGTGCCACTTCACCCCCTTGCGCAAGAAAAATGTGTACTCAAGGCCATCCTTGGATACAGCCCAGCGTTCCGCAAGGCCGGGCACAACTAGGGTTCCGCCACGCTCAAAATCGACGATACGGCCGTATATTTGTGTATTAGCATCAAAAGATGTGCCGGTGGTATTGATGCCGGGATAGAAGTTTTCGGGACTACCTTCAGAACAAAATACCAATGTTTTTGCACCGACTGGTGTCAGAGCCAGCATCACAGGTAATGCTACCGCGCACAATAAGGCTGTCTTTTTGGGCTGTAGTCGGGAGCTAAGGGGAGAAGTGGACATCAATGAAACTCCGTTAAAAATGGGACGATTGGTATCCCAAAAAGAAAAAACTTAACCAAGTCAGCGCCTGGTCGCCGAGCACCCATATTACGCGAGTGGACAAAGACCTTGTATTGGGGTTCTCACTGGGTCGAATCAGCAGCAGCTATTCGCTGCGCCTCAAAACAGGCGACGAGGCGACCATGCAGTTCCTGCAATACGGGGCGATCCGACTGGCATTGCCTGGTCGCATAGGGACAGCGCGTCGAAAATACACAACCCAGCGGTGGGTTGAGCGGCGATGGCAGTTCACCTTTTAGCACCGTGCGATGC
>JBAXOC010000298.1:0-2317 GCA_037133455.1 Comamonadaceae bacterium
AAGTGATCCTAGGCGCAAGCCATATCGTTTTTAACGCGCAAGGCTTGGTGAGCCTCCACCGCGACTACTGGGACGCGGCCGAGGAGCTCTATGAAAAACTGCCCGTGGTGGGCAGTGTGATGCGTTGGCTCAAGCGCAGAGCCAACACCTAAACCATCAAGAAAGCAGCTTAGGCCGGCGTTGTATCGGCAAAGCTTGCGCGTTGCACCAGTTTCTCTTGAAGGCGGGCTAGGTTGGGGTGTTGGACACGCCAATCGATATGCGCAAAGCGGAAATCCAAATACCCCAAGGCACACCCGACCGCGACATCTGACAAAGTCAGATGCACACCGGAGCAAAATGCTTTCTCACCTAAGCCGGCGTCCATCGCCCGCAAAACAGTATGGATTTTTTCCATGTTCCGGTCGATCCACGCCTTGCTGCGCTCTTGGACGCCACGACCAGCCCACGTCGCTTCAAGACGCGCAGCAATCGCGCTGTCAAGCAAACCGTCAGCCAAAGCTTCCCATGTTTTCACTTCCGCCCGCTCCCGGCCCACGCCAGGAATGAGCTTGCCCACGGGGGACAACGTATCTAAATACTCCACAATCACCCGGGAATCAAACAGCGACTCGCCACCATCCATGATGAGGCAAGGGACCTGGCCCAGCGGGTTGGAATACGAAATGGTGGAGGTAGCGGCCCACACATCTTCAATCTGGAAGTCATAGTCCAGCTTTTTTTCAGCCATCACAATGCGCACTTTGCGAACATAGGGGCTCGACACGGATCCAATAAGTTTCATGGGTAATCAGTTATTTAAGAACGGTTCATTCTATACACCGAAATCGCCCCTTCCCTGACCATGGGTACACCTACAATCGCACCATGACTTTCTCTGCTATTTCCGCCCTTTCGCCCTTAGACGGCCGCTACGCCGCCAAGCTCGCCACCCTGCGTCCCTTGATGAGTGAGCAAGGCTATATGCACCGCAGGGTGCAAGTCGAAGTGGCTTGGTTTATTGCTTTGAGCGACGCAGGCTTCGCAGAATTCAAGCCCTTGAGCCCAGGCGCGCGCACCTACCTTTTGGGATTGGTCAAAAACTTTTCGGAAACCGATGGCGAAGCCATTAAAACCATCGAAAAGACGACCAACCACGATGTCAAAGCGGTGGAGTATTGGCTCAAATCCAAATTTGAAGCCCGCCCCGAATTGATGAAGGCCAATGAGTTTGTGCACTTTGCCTGCACCAGCGAAGACATTAACAACACCAGCCACGCTTTGCAACTGCGCGTGGCCCGCGATATGGTGGTCTTGCCGCAACTCGACCGCTTGGTTCTGAAGCTCCGCGACATGGCGCATGCCTATGCCGACGTTCCTATGCTCAGCCGCACCCATGGACAAACGGCCAGCCCCACCACGGTGGGCAAAGAAATTGCCAACGTGGTGGTGCGTTTGCAAGCGGCCTGTGAAAAAATTGCCAACGTCAAGATCATGGGCAAGATGAATGGGGCGGTTGGAAATTACAACGCCCATCTCAGCGCCTGGCCTGATTTTGATTGGGAAGCGTTTTCTAAGCGCGTCATTGAAACCCCCGAACCCTTGGGACTGGGCTTGGTGTTTCAGCCCTACAGCATTCAAATTGAACCGCATGACTACATGGCTGAACTCTTTGACGCCATCGCCCGCGCTGACACGATTTTGATTGACTGGTCGCGCGATGTCTGGGGCTATGTCTCGCTGGGCTACTTCAAACAAAAATTGCGCGATGGGGAAGTCGGCTCCAGCACCATGCCGCACAAGGTCAACCCGATTGATTTTGAAAACGCCGAAGGCAATTTAGGCATGGCTAACGCGTTGCTCAAACACCTCAGCGAAAAACTCCCCATCAGCCGCTGGCAGCGGGACCTGACGGATTCCACCGTGTTGCGCAACATGGGCGTGGCCTTGGGCTACGCGGTGTTGGCTTACCAATCCTTGTTGGCGGGTCTGAATAAATTGGAAATCAACCACGCGGCCATTGCCAAAGATTTAGATGCGTCGTGGGAAGTGTTGGCCGAGCCGATTCAAACCGTGATGCGCCGCTACGGCTTGCCCCAGCCTTACGAACAGTTGAAAAAATTCACCCGTGGCGAAGCCATGACCCAAGAACTCATGCGGGGTTTTATTGCCGCGCTTGAGATTCCTGAAGCAGAAAAACAGCGCCTCTTGGCGATGACACCTGCCAGCTACACCGGCAAAGCGGCAGACTTAGCACGGCGCGTTTAATGAACTCGCTGCGTTTTAGTCCGGCGCAGGCGTTTTTAAAGCCAAAGCCCGTTCATACAAGGCATTGCGG
>JBAXOC010000299.1:0-2310 GCA_037133455.1 Comamonadaceae bacterium
GCGCTATCGCGTCGCGCAATGCGGCCTCGCCTGCGGTTGCAGGATAAGCCGACAAGCCAGAGCCCAGGACCGCGTCGCTAAAGGCTTGTTTGATCAAAGCCGGCGTTGCATGGCGGGGCTCACCAATCCCTAAGCTGATGGGGGCGTAGCTGGCGTTGGGTTTGACGGATGAAAAAAGCTGGCGCAGGCGCTCAAATGGATAAGCCTGCAAAAGCGATAAATTGGGGTTCATGGGGTCGTATTATCGTTGAGTCATCGTTAAACTCAGGCTCAGGCAGGGCGTTTTAAGACCGATAAGCGCGCCGCTTTGCTTGAACTATTAAAACATTCATCATTCAGGGGGCTGGGTGGACTATCGCTACTTAAATATCGAACGCGCCATGGGCTTCATGGGCGATGCGCAGGGCGTAAGAGATATGTTGAGCGTTCTTTGCGCGACCCTCAAGACCGATCTGCCCAAAATGCAAGAGCGTCTTCGCTCCAATGACTTGCCAGCCTTGCAGAAAAACTTGCACTCTCTCAAAGGTTTTATTCCCATTTTTTCTACCCAAGCGCTGGCGGACCAACTGATTGCCCTTGAACGGATGGCCAGATCACCAGACCCAGCCCTAGACGCTAAGGACTTTCAGCCGCAGTGTGAAGCGCTTTGGAGTGCGATTGCTGACCTGGCGCAAGAAGCGGAAAACTACCTCGCCCAGCCGATGTAGCGCCGGGGCAAATGATAAGCGGGATACTAAGGGGAACCCCCTGTTGAGCGCGGGGACAGTCACGGTATCATGAGGGGATGTTTAGAGCGGTGAATTTTACGTTTTTCACAATTAAATCAACAACTTAGCTAAGAATAGTTCTCGCCCGTGCGCCTTAATTCGATCAAGTTATCTGGATTCAAATCCTTTGTTGACCCCACCAACTTCCTCTTGCCGGGTCAATTGGTTGGCGTAGTGGGCCCCAACGGATGCGGTAAATCCAACATCATGGATGCGGTGCGCTGGGTACTTGGTGAGAGCCGCGCCAGCGAGTTGCGCGGCGAGTCGATGCAAGACGTGATCTTTAACGGAACGACTTCTCGTAAAGCCGCTAGCCGCGCCAGTGTGGAATTGGTGTTTGACAACGCAGACCACCGCGCCGGTGGTCAGTGGGGCCAGTTTGGTGAAATCGCTGTTCGCCGGGTGCTGACCCGGGACGGAACGTCGAGCTACTTCATCAACAACCAACCCGTGCGTCGCCGCGACGTGCAAGACGTATTTTTAGGAACCGGCCTAGGCCCCAGGGCCTACGCCATCATCGGCCAAGGCACCATTAGCCGCATCATTGAATCTAAGCCTGAAGAGTTGCGCTTGTTTTTAGAAGAGGCTGCGGGCGTTTCCAAATACAAAGAACGCCGCCGCGAGACCGAAAACCGCCTGAGTGATACCCGTGAAAATCTTACGCGGGTAGAAGACATCTTGCGCGAGCTCAATAGCAACTTAGAAAAATTAGAAAAACAAGCCGAAGTCGCCTCTAAATACAACACGCTCCAACACGACATCAATCGCAAACAGCAACAGCAATGGTTCCTCAAGCGGGCCGAAGCTTTGTCGGATCAAGCCAAAGTACAGGCGGATTCGCAAGTTGCCGTCAACGCCCTGGAAGGCCGCACTGCGGACCTTCGCCATATCGAAGCCGATTTGGAAACCGTGCGCCAAGCCCATTACGGCGCTGGCGACCAAGTGAACCAAGCCCAAGGTTTGTTGTACGAAGCCAGCACGGAAGTCGGGCGCTTGGAAGCGGAAATTCGCTTTGTCGTGGAAGGCCGCCAGCGCGTAGAACAGCGCTTAGTGACGCTGCAAGAACAAGCCAGCCAATGGAACACGCGCAAAGACGATGCCCTTGCAGAGATAGAGCGTCTCGCTGAAACCGCACTCACTGGAGATGCGCAAGCCGAACTCCTCGCAGCCCAGCTTGAAGAGCAGGCGCAGCAACTCCCTGATTTGGAAGACGCATTACTGCGCGCCCAAAGCCAAGCCAACGAACAGCGCAGCACGGTTGCCCAAACCCAACAAGCCATTGGCGTGTTGTCAGCCGAACAGCGCAATATCCAAGAACAAAGCCGACAACTCACCCAGCGCAGCGAACGTCTAGGCGCAGACCGCAACGCCTTGGCCGCGCCCGATGAAGCGCGTTTAGTGAATCTTCAAGCCGAGTTGGCGCAAGCCCAAGCGGCCGCCCAAGAAGCGCAAACCCATTTAGACGAATTACAAGCAGCCGTTCCCCAGTTGGATGAAGCCAGGCGAACGCAACAGCAGGTGGTCAACACCGAAGCGGCTCGCC
>JBAXOC010000300.1:0-2302 GCA_037133455.1 Comamonadaceae bacterium
AGATGCCATCACATTTTTAATGCTGCGGATGCTTTTGGCGCTTCCATTTTTTGTGGCAATGGCTTGGTGGTCTGGTCGCGCTCAGGCCAAAACCAAACCAGCGCGTTTGAGTACCAAAGACAAGCTAGGCATTATTTGGCTAGGGTTCACGGGTTACTACTTGGCGAGTTTTTTGGATTTTTCGGGGCTCGCGTATATCAGCGCATCGCTAGAACGTTTGATTTTGTACCTCAACCCCACGCTGGTTTTGATTCTGGGAGTGGTGCTTTACCGGCGTCCGATTGGCCGATTGCAATGGGTGGGATTGGCTATCAGTTATAGCGGGGTACTCGTTGTTTTTGGGCACGAGGTACAGCTCACAGGAGCCGATGTAGGACTGGGCGCAGCCTTGGTTTTTGGTAGTGCGGTAAGTTACGCTTTGTACTTGTCTTACAGTGGCGAGTTGGTTCAACGTTTAGGAGCGTTGCGCTTGGTGGGTTTGGCCAGTTGTGTCGCCTGTGTTTTGTGTTTGCTTCAATTTGCTTTGATGCGACCGCTGTCCTTGGTTTTTACTTTAGACGCTTCTGTGTGGTGGTTATCTTTGCTTAATGCCACGGCCTGTACGGTAGTTCCCGTGGTGTTGGTCATGTTGGCTATTGAACGACTGGGCGCAGGGCTGGCCGCACAAGTGGGCATGGTGGGGCCAATGTCTACTTTGGCAATGGCGGCTTTGATTTTGGGTGAGCCTCTCACGCCTTGGGTCATGGTTGGAACCGCCGCAGTGATGGTGGGCGTATTCGTTTGCACCCGGGTTAAAACAATGGCGGAAACAATTTAAAAGGATGCATCATGGATTTAGCGATAGCGGGTAAATGGGCTTTGGTATGCGGCGCGAGTCGCGGCTTGGGTTTGGGCTGCGCCCAAGCCTTGGCAAACGAGGGCGTCAACGTGGTGATGGTGGCTCGCCGGTCTGACGTCTTGGAGTCGTCAGCAGCAGAGTTGCGCTCTCAACTTGGGCCCAAATCCGCCGTTCAAGTGGTGACCTGTGCCCAAGACATTACCACCGAGGCGGGTCGCGCTGCGGTATTTGCACAACACGCTGATTTTGATATCGTCGTTACCAACGCAGGGGGGCCTCCAACCGGAAACTTTCGCGACTGGGACCGCGAAGCTTGGATCCGCGCGGTCGATGCCAACATGCTCACGCCGATTGCGTTGATTCAAGCGACTGTGGACGCTATGGCAGCGAGGGGCTTTGGCCGCATCATTAACATCACCTCTAGCGCAGTCAAAGCACCTATTGATACCTTGGGTTTGTCTAACGGCGCTCGCAGTGGTTTGACGGGCTTTGCGGCTGGCTTGGCCCGCAGTCCGATTGCTGCGCAGGGGGTGACTGTGAATAACCTGCTGCCAGGTGCATTTGATACTGACCGACTTAAAACCATTTTCCAAACCGCATCGCAAAAGAACGGGCAAGAAGTCGAAGCCATCGCTGCACAGCGGCGCAAAGGAATTCCTGCGCAGCGCTTTGGATTACCCAACGAGTTTGGGGCGGTGTGTGCCTTTTTGTGCAGCCCTTGGGCTAGCTACATCACCGGCCAAAATATTTTGATTGATGGTGGGGCCTACGCAGGAACTTTCTAACGCTTGGAAGACAGCACGATACCGAAAACGATAAGAATGAAGGATGCAACGTGAAAGAGCTCTGGCGGCTCTTTTAAGAAGGCGGAAGACAATACGGCTGCAAACAATGGCGTAAGGTTAATAAAAAATCCAGCAGCCGCTGGGCCCGCTAACGCAACTCCCGCACCCCACGATCGATAGGCTATGACGGCGGGGCCTAAAGCAATAAAAGCCAATGCCGCAGCCAAGGGCCATCCCCAAACCAACGTCGTATCGGTAAGCGCCCATTCTAATGAACTGCAAGCCAGGGCACCCATCAAACCAAACACGATTTGCCCGAGCAAAAACGCGGCCCAGTCAGCCCGAATACTGGCAGATTCTGGAGTCGGATGGGCCAGCATCCAGCTGTAATACGCCCAGCCAAAGGACGCAAACAGCATATAAACATCGCCCATAACCCACTGCAAATGTAGCAACAGTTCCCACTGCCCTCTGCACAGCACCAAGAGCACACCGGCAATGGAGAGAAAGGCCCCCACCAATTGGCGTTGGCTCACCGGGGTTCCAAAAAATACCCGACCGATAAGCAGCATCCACACCGGAGTACTCGCTCCAACGAGCGTGACGTTCATGGGGGTCGATGTGGTGAGCGCCAAATACAAAAGCCCGTTGTAACTCGCCATACTGAGCGTTCCTAATA
>JBAXOC010000301.1:0-2283 GCA_037133455.1 Comamonadaceae bacterium
AGTACGGCCAAAACATGGGTCGCTACCGAACCATTGACGCACTTACCACCCTGGCGTTTGATTTCCCCCAAACCCATCCCAAAGCCCGTACCCGCGCGGCTTATTTTTTGCAGGAGTTAGAAGCGTTTCTGGTCCTTACCAAAGCTAGCGGTCGCGACCCGATGTCAGTGCGTGGAAGCTATGCCGGCGCGATGGGCATGGCGCAATTCATGCCGTCGAGTTGGTTGAAATATGCCGTCGATTTCGATGGAGACGGCCGCATCGATTTGTTTCAAAGTAGCGCAGACGCCATCGGCTCAATCGCCCATTACCTTCGCGCCTTTCACTGGAAGCCCGGCATGCCAACGCACTACCCCGTCACGTTAGATGCGCAGCGCTTAGACCTCTCAGGTCTTTTAGCCAACGACATTTTGCCGAGCATGACGCCCGAGGCCATGTCCACCAAGGGCGCTGTTCTAGCAGATCCCGCCCTGCGCCACGCTGGACTTTTGGCATTGATTGAATTGCCCAATGGCCGTTTTGCGCCCGCCCAATACGTTGTCGGAACCGATAACTTTTACGCCATCACCCGGTACAACTGGAGCAGTTTTTATGCGATGTCGGTGATTGAGTTGGGGCAGGCAGTGCAAAGCAGCATGCCGATTCATTAACAGTGCTCTAACTGCCCTGATCCTTCCAACTCCAATACCGGCGCGCTTGTTCGCGGTGACAGGTTCCATGTTGGGGCAACCAAGATTGCCAAGTAAACGCCCCGCAGTTGGCGGTCTCAACCCAACGCACGCCTTCTAGCGCCAGATACCGATCACGGACTTCCGAGGCCGGATGTCCGTAGCGGTTGCGGTATCCCGCTTGCACCACCGCCACCGATGGCGATACCGCTGCTAAAAATTCGGCAGTGCTTGAGGTTTTGCTGCCGTGGTGGGGGACCAACAAAAAGGTAGCGGGCGTGAGTCCGCGACTCAGCAATTGCGCTTCTTGAACACGTTCAATATCCCCGACGAGCAGTGCGCTTTGGGTAACACCTTGCAATCGCAAAACGCACGAAAGCGCATTCGATTTCAGCGCTGGTACGCTGGCGTAGTCTGTTGCCGTCGGATGCAAAACCTCAAACACCACACCGTCCCACACCCACGATTGGCCGGCTTGGCAACGCACTGATTTTGCTTTTGCAAGCAAGGGGTGACCTGCATCTAAAGAGCTCCATACGTCTGCATCGCTTTGCAAAGCCAACACCGCCGCTGCGCCGCCCACATGGTCTGCATCGCGGTGGCTTAACACCATGCGCTGAAGCTGCGTGTGAGTGGCAGACAAGAGCGGCACCAAAACCCGATTGCCCGCGTCACTTTCAACGCTGTATCGCGGGCCAGCGTCATACAAAAGCGCGTGGGTCGCAGTTCGCACGATTACCGCGTTGCCCTGCCCTACATCGGCGGCAACAATTTCAAACTCACCCAAAGCAGGCACGAGCGGCCGCCACACCACCAAGCCCAAAACCAAGGGCAAACCCAACACGCGAAAACTCCAAGGAAGGGGGAGAACCAAAAGAAGCGACCCCGCGCCTGCGGCAAGCGCTAACCACCACGGCGGAATAGCAAACATCCACACCGCGCCAGGCCAAGCCGCCATCGCTTGAAGCACGAGCATCATCAGGTCTATTCCCCAAGCCGCCACACTCCAAAGCGCGGGAACCAGAACACCGAGCATGGCCAAGGGCGTCAAGACCAAGGTCACCCAAGGCACTGCCAACACATTAGCGAGCAAACCCACCAAGGACAATTGACCAAAAAGCACCACCGACAAGGGCGCAAGGGCCAAAGTGATCCGCCCTTGTTCGCGCACAAAGCCAAGCCCATAGCGCGCCGCTGCGGCGGCTGAACCTTGGCCTGGCGACAACGCTTGCCGGTCAAAGCTGCGGGAATCACTGGCAAAAAGCACGCCCACCGCGACAAAACTCAACCAAAACCCCGCCTGCAATAAAGCCCAAGGATCTAGCGCAACCACCAGCACACAGGCCAGCATCCAAACACTCGTCCAAGGCCAACGCGCCCCCATCAGGCGTAGCAACACCACCGTAGCCAACATCGCGCAGGTGCGTTGCGCCGGCACACCCCATCCAGAAAAAAGTGCGTAAGCCGTAGCCAATAGCAAGCCACCTAAAAGCGCTGCGCTTGGGGCCGGCAGCAGATGACACAAGCGCGAAGAATGCCGCCAAAGCGCACCCACGCACATCATGGCCAACCACGCAAACATCGTGATGTGTAAACCGGAAATACTCACCAAGTG
>JBAXOC010000302.1:0-2280 GCA_037133455.1 Comamonadaceae bacterium
AATGCTATGGGTCTGTCGCTTACCCCCCGCTGCGCCAACAGAAATGAAATGGACTGGGTGTGTTTGAGCCCATTGCGCCATGGCGGTTTTTGCGCTGACTTGGTCACACGCATCAATGACAGCACTGACATCGCTCGCTAGCAGAGATTGGAAGTTTTCAGTATCTACAAAAGCGTCAATGCTGTGAACTTGGCATTGCGGGTTAATCAGAGCGATGCGCTCTTGCATCGCCGTGATTTTTGCCATTCCAAGCGTTTGGCTGTTGGCTTGGATTTGGCGGTTGATATTGGACTCGGACACATGGTCCATATCTATGAGGCTAAGGGTATTCACACCACTTCGGGCCAAGGCCTCGGCAGCCCAGGATCCGACCCCACCAAGACCTACGACAACGATATGGGCGCCACGGATAGCTTTCGCGCCTTTAACTCCATAGATACGCTCTAAGCCAGAGAAACGACGATCGACATCGAAGGGCTGCGAATCACTATCGCCCATTATTTCAAACGCGCAAGCCGTTCTTTGGCTGCATCCGCCGCTTCAGAGCGAGGGTATTGCTCAAGGATATGCTCCAGGGTCTTTCTTGCGCCCTTGGTGTCTTTGAGTTCAAGTTGGCAGTTGGCCATTGCGAGTAGTGCTTCAGGAATACGCTGATACGCTGGAGCTTGAGCGACTAACTTTCGAAAACTTTGGAGTGCGGCTTTATAGTCTTTGCTAATAAATTGCGCGTTGCCAAGCCAAAAGAAAGCCGCTGGAACATAGCCACTTTGGGCGTTGCGAGTTAAAAAATCATTGAAGGCGGTTTGGGCTTCAGCAAAATCACCCTTTCGAAAAACAGCGAGAGCGGTTTCAAAGCTTTTCTTTTCTGCCGCTTCTGCCAAAAACTCAAGGCCATCCATGGATACTTTGATGGGCTCTACTTTTCGGATTCGCTCGTCTAAAGACTTGGAAGCATCTAAGTGTTGGCGCTGGAGTTGTTCACCTTGCCCACGAAGTTTAGCCAACTCCGCGTTACTCACTTCGAGCTGGTTTTGAAGTTCAAGCAAACTTCTCCGAAGTTGGCTTATTTCATCTGAATGCTGTTTGGCTTGGTCAACCAACTTCTGGTCAGATTCTTTACGAAAGCTTTCTACTTTTTGGCGAAGTTCTAAGATGGCCTTGCGCGCTTCTTCGTCTTCAAAAATTCCAGCATTGGCTGAGCCTGCAGCAATCAGAACGAGAGCTGAAAGTAGCCACCGTTTGAATGCATTGGTGAAAGGGAAAGAAGTCACGCTTAGCGGTAGTTAATTTCAGCACGGCGATTTTTTTCCATCGCTGCTTCGGTGGAGCCTTCAACCGCAGGTTTCTCTTTGCCAAAGCTGACCGCTTCCATTTGGTTTTCAGAAACGCCCAAGAGTACTAATGCCTTGCGAACGGCTTCAGATCGTTTTTGACCTAAAGAGAGGTTGTATTCACGACCACCGCGCTCGTCGGTGTGGCCGTCGATGCTGATTTTCTTTGTTTTGTCAGACTTCAAAAGACGAGCGTGATTTTCTAAGGCCGATTGAAACTCTGTGCGGATGGCAAAGCTATCAAAGTCAAAGTAAACAACGCGGTTACTTGCGTTCATTGCGTCAAGATTTGACTTAGATGCGTCGGTTGAAGCTACAACGCTTTGGACCTTGGATGCGGGCTGCGTCTCGCCCAGAGTTGTTTTGCCTGTCCGGTCTTCGACCCCCACGTTGTCAAGTTTGACGGCAGATCCACAGGCTGTTAATAAAACTGCAACGACGGTTGCAGTTAGTACGTTTTTCATTTATTACTCCACTTAATTTAAGAATTACCGCTGCATCGGGCCCCAATCGGGCTCTCGAATATCACCACTTTGGCCTGCAAGTCTTGCTTTAATTTTACCGTCCAAGGTCGTCGTCATGAGCGCTTCCTTGCCTTGTTGCTGGGTGGCATAAATAAGCTGGCGACTGTTGGGTGAAAAACTAGGGTTTTCGTCGGCCGTAGTGTCGGTAACGACGTTAACTGCTCCCGATGTCAAATCCATGACGTGCAGCTTGTATGCGCCGTTGACACGTGAGATATAGGCAAGCCACTTTCCATCCAGGCTGAGGGCTGGGGAAATGTTGTAGGTTCCAGTAAAAGTAACGCGTTCCGCACTTCCACCGCTCACGGGTACTTTGTAAATTTGCGGTGAGCCACCCCGATCACTAACGAAGTAGACCGTGCGTCCATCTGCAGTAAACGTGGGCTCAGTATCAATGGCACTTGAAGCGGCCAAACGGCGAGGTT
>JBAXOC010000303.1:0-2276 GCA_037133455.1 Comamonadaceae bacterium
ATGCGCCACTTGCCCGCTGCTTTGCAAGCCGTTTTGGCTTTAGAGCCTCAATTGATCGCTTGGGCGCAAGAGTTTGCATCCAAAGAAAATGCATTATTTTTAGGCCGTGGAACCCACTATCCCATCGCATTAGAAGGCGCACTCAAGCTCAAAGAAATTACCTACATCCACGCCGAAGCCTACGCCGCTGGCGAACTCAAACACGGCCCCTTGGCCTTGGTGACCAGCGCCATGCCCGTAGTCACGGTCGCGCCCAACGACGTGTTGTTGGAAAAGTTAAAAAGCAATATGCACGAAGTGCGAGCTCGTGGCGGCGTGTTGTACGTCTTGGCTGATAGCGATACCAAAATCGAATCCAGCGAAGGCATGAACGTCATTCGCATGCCCGAAAACTACGGTCCACTCTCCCCTATTCTTCATGTTGTACCCTTGCAGTTACTGGCTTATCACACGGCTTGTGCACGAGGTACTGATGTGGATAAGCCTAGGAATTTGGCTAAGTCTGTGACGGTGGAATAAAGTTGCTTCGACCCTATTGGCTATTCCCCGCAATTAAAGTCGTAAACAACTCATTAAAGTCGTAAACAGCCCCCTTGCATTCATGCGGGTTTGCAGGGGGGTGATTTTGAGAAGCATTTATTAAAGTCGTAAACACATGGAATTTGAGCCCGCCTAACAAGAATCCAGTGCAATTTGACTAGGTCTTACAGAAATTCATTTCAAACATTCGCTGACTCCAACGCCCAGCAACCTTTCTCAACAAGGTCGCCTGCAAACAACCTGGTTTTTCTGGTCAGTTCAGCTAAACCTGCCCTGCCTTTTGGTCACCTTAACGCAGGGTGGTTGGCCTTTCTTGCTAAAGAATCTGAGGGCTTTGTGCTTTGGTACTTTGACGTGCCGCACACACCAGCCGCTACCGGGGAAAGCGATCAGCCAGACTTATTGCGCCAGCGCGGTCTGGCCTGGGTAGGTGAAAGGCTTTGGGTTAATGGTTCCATTGGGATATGGCTACGGAGCTGATTTGAAAGATAGCTTAGCTAATAAAGAGCTCACCTGATGAGCTCCTACTTAACTTGCACTTCACCACAAATTTTGCAATATTTGTGTCAATATACCCAAAATCTATAAATCCCAATGGCCAGAATTTGCCCGTCACTTCCGATTACGCCAGGCCTCACCCTCGGCCAAAAGGCAGAACTTGACCTCCTTCGAACCCTCGAGTTGGGACTTTCCCCTGCTTATGTGCTTTTTCATAGCGTCCATTGGTCACGCGGGACGGGCGACCAAGAGCAACATGGAGAAGTTGATATCGTAGTGGTCAACCACGCAGGTGATGTTCTGCTTATTGAAGTCAAGTCCGGACCGGTAGACTTTTCGTCGGACGGTATTTTTAAGACTTACGGCGGCCACAGCAAAAACGTGACCGGGCAAATTGGCCTGCAATACGGAGCGCTACGCGGTCGGCTGAACGACGCGGACCTGGGTGTTGCCTTGCATCATCTTCTGGTCTTGCCCGACGTGCAGGTGCAAACAGAAAGTGCGCAGTGGCCGCGCGAGCGCATAGTGGATAGCGGCGATATAGACCATGTCTGCACCTGCGTTGCACAGACCCTAGGGCCAGGTATGCAGCACGCCGACACACAGGTGCGGGTACTGGCCTTTTTTGAAAACCGGTTTCAGGTAGTGCCCGATGTGTCGGCACTCGCTGGGCGGCTTGAGGGCAGCGGATGCAGTCTTCCGATACATCAAACCAAAAATTACTGCGACTTAGTTGCGGTCACTGCAGATTCCGTAGATGGACCTGAACACCGGTCGTAGCGTTTGAGGCGAGATTCCTGATTAAAGTCATGAAAATCGTCGATCGCGAATAGGAAAGTTCTCGCGTTTTCGTAAGGTCATCACTCCACCTTGAAGTTGAATTCCTGCGTGGCCAGCACCTCGGGCCCATCCGCCACGCACTTGTACTGCGCAATCGCGTTCTTGACCGCGGTGTGGAACACGCGTGGACCCGACACGATGGTGACTTCCAGCACCACGCCGTTCCTGATCAGAATCTGCGCCTTCACCACCCCTTCAGTGCCGTCCTGTATCGCTTTGCGCGGCATCTCAGGTGCCACCTGGGTCGGACAGGCCACGCCAATGGCGGCGCGCTTGGGGCCTGCGGCAACCGGCGCGGGCGCTGGTGCGGCAGGTGCGGGCGGCGGACTGGGTGTTGCCACGATCGCCGGAGCCGTGCTTATCACCGGCGGGACCACATCTGGCGGCGGTACAAAGGG
>JBAXOC010000304.1:0-2268 GCA_037133455.1 Comamonadaceae bacterium
TGTTTTTGGTGCCGAAAGTTATCGAGTAAGCCATGGCTGATTTACACAACATGACGGTTACCGAATTGGCAGCCGGTTTAAAAAAGAAAGATTTCAGTGCGGTGGAAGTGGCTACACGCTTTCTGGCACGCATGGGCGGCAATCCGCACAATGCTTTTTTGGATATCAACAGCGAAGTGACGCTGGCGCAGGCCCTTGCCTCGGACGAGAAAATTGCCAAGGGCACCGCGGGGCCACTAGAAGGCGTGCCGATTGCGCACAAAGACATCTTTGTTACCAAAGATTTCGCAACTACTGCGGGATCGAAAATATTGAAAGACTACCGGTCACCGTTTGATGCCACGGTGGTTTCAAAGTTGCGCGAATCGGGCATGGTGACATTGGGTAAGCTCAATTGCGATGAATTTGCCATGGGCTCTGCGAATGAAAACTCGGCTTACGGCGCGGTGACCAACCCATGGAACTTCATTGCAGACCCGAAAGGTCAAATCAAGAACTACATTCCCGGTGGTTCATCGGGCGGCAGCGCGGCCGCAGTGGCAGCGCGATTGACGCCGGCGGCCACTGGCACCGACACCGGCGGCTCGATTCGCCAGCCCGCTGCGTTTTGCGGCATCACCGGCATAAAGCCCACGTATGGGCGCGCATCGCGCTACGGCATGGTGGCTTTTGCTTCCAGCCTGGACCAAGCAGGGCCGATGGCGCGCAGCGCTGAAGACTGCGCTTTGTTGTTGTCGGCCATGTGCGGGGCGGATTTGGACCGCGATTCGACTTCATTGCAGGTGAAGAACGAAGATTTTTCTCGATTGCTTGCCATCCCTGCGGGGGACAAGCCTTTGGCGACAGGGGGAAATGATGGGGGGGCTTTACGGATTGGGGTACCGCGCGAATGGCTCGGTGGCGGTTCGCAAATGGCGTTTGATTCCGATGCGCCAGCGCGTCGCAGCGAAGGCACAGACATTGAAGTTCAAAGGCGCATTGAAGAAGCCCTCGCTCACTACGCATCCCTTGGGGCTGAATTGGTGGAAGTGAGCTTGCCTCAAGCCCAATTGAGCATCCCCGTTTACTACATCGTCTGCGCCGCCGAGGCCTCCAGCAACTTAAGCCGTTTCGACGGCGTGAAGTTCGGTCACCGCGCCAAAGAATTTTCCGATCTGGCCGACATGTACCAGCGCACCCGCTCCGAAGGTTTCGGTGACGAAGTGAAGCGCCGCATCATGATTGGCAGCTATGTGTTGTCGCACGGCTATTACGACGCGTACTATTTACAAGCGCAAAAAATCCGCCGCATGATCGCAGAAGATTTCCAAAAAGCATTCGCGCAATGCGACGTGATTGCCGGGCCTGTTGCACCGACCACCGCATGGAAGCTGGGTGACAAAGCCGACGACCCGGTGGCCAATTATTTGGCAGACATCTTCACCCTGCCTGCATCACTCGCCGGTTTGCCGTGCATGAGTATTCCCGTGGGCTTGGGTGACACAGGCATGCCTGTTGGCATGCAACTCATAGGCAATTATTTACAGGAAGCGCAACTGTTGAATGTGGCGCACCGCTTTCAAACGGCGCATCCCGAATTTCATACCGCCAAACCGGAGGGCGTGTAAATGAGCGCCGCCAAACTTGTCCACTGCTACGAAGTCGTCATCGGCTTTGAAACCCACGCCCAACTTTCCACGCAAAGCAAAATTTTCAGCCGCGCATCCACTGCTTTTGGTGCCGAGCCAAACACTCAAGCTTGCGCAGTGGACCTGGCCTTGCCCGGCACCTTGCCAGTGATGAACAAGGGCGCGGTAGAACGCGCCATCGAACTTGGCCTGGCGCTAGGCTCGCACATCGCCGAGCGCAGCGTGTTTGCGCGCAAAAATTATTTTTACCCCGATTTGCCCAAGGGCTACCAGATCAGCCAGTTTGAAATACCGGTGGTGCAAGGCGGTGCGGTGTCTTTCTTTTTAGGTGACGAGAAAAAAACTGTGCACTTGGTGCGCGCACATTTGGAAGAGGATGCGGGTAAATCGCTCCATGAAGACTTCATCGGTCAATCGGGCATCGACCTGAACCGCGCGGGTACGCCGCTGTTGGAAATCGTGACCCAGCCCGATATGCGCTCCAGCGAAGAAGCCGTGGCCTATGCCAAAGAGTTGCACAAGATCGTCACTTGGATCGGTATTTGCGACGGCAATATGCAAGAGGGCAGTTTCCGCTGTGATGCAAACGTGTCGGTGCGCAAACCCGGTGCACCGCTGGGCACACGGCGTGAGATCAAAA
>JBAXOC010000305.1:0-2264 GCA_037133455.1 Comamonadaceae bacterium
AACATCCGCCCGAAGCCGCAAGGGATGAAGGTGCAAATCTTTGTGCGTGAGGACATGCAGAAAAGGATGCACCGGCTCTAAACGCTCTCGCCAAATCTCAGGAATGGCTTGTACTAAAGACGCTTCGCTGTCAAACCACGGAAGGCAAAACAAACCCGCCCAAACCCCTGGCGCTGGCCGCTGGCTGAGAAAAACATCTCCCCGTTCGGTATGCGCCCAGAGCAAATAAACCGTTTGGCTCGAGCGTTTAATTTTGCGTGTTTTCACCGGGTAGCGCTGTGGGTTGCCTTGGGAGTGGGCAAGGCATTGCGATATCACAGGGCACTGCGAACATGCGGGGTTTTTTGGCAGACACAGCGTCGCACCCAAATCCATCATGCCTTGGGTGTAACGTGGCATCGCAATGGTCGCATTGGTCGCCTTGGGCAACAACTCAGCCGCTGCGCTCCACAAATGGCGCTCCTGACTAACCAAGGCCAAATCACCATCAAACCCCAAAACGCGCGTTAAGACCCGCTTGACATTGGCATCCAAAATTGCAACCCGCTCGCCAAAGCACAAAGAACTGATCGCAGCCGCTGTCGATGGGCCAATCCCAGGGAGTTGCTGTAATTCGAGTGCAGTCTTGGGGAATATCCCGCCCCATTTATCAACCACCGCCTGGGCACAGCGATGGAGATTTCTCGCTCGGCTGTAATACCCCAAGCCGCTCCACAATCCCATAACGTCATCCAAGCTGGCCGCAGCCAAGGCCTGAACGTTCGGAAGCCTTTGCAAAAACCGATCGAAATAACCCATCACCGTGACCACCTGGGTTTGTTGCAGCATGATTTCAGACAGCCAAACGCGGTACGGGTCTTGGGTATTTTGCCAAGGCAGGTCGTTCCTGCCATGCACTTTTTGCCACGCAACGATGTGCTCAGCAAATTGCAATCGCTGCGAAGACGTTGTCACGGTTTTTGGCATGTGGGGCAATAAAAAGTAGCACGTTGGCCCTGGCGAATCATGCGAATCGCCGTGCCGCACACCCGACAGTCTTCGCCTTGGCGGGCGTACACCGCGGCCTCTAACTGAAAGTAACCCGATTCCCCGTGGGCGTTGGAAAAGTCTTTGAGGGTACTGCCCCCTTTTTCAACGGCTCGCGCGAGCACGGTGCGAATGGCCTCGCGCAAACGCTCTACCCGCTGTCGGCTTAATCGCAGAGCCCGGGTGGTTGGGCGAATGCCTGCCAAAAACAAAGCTTCTGACGCATAAATATTGCCAACACCTACCACCACCTCACCCGCCAAAAGCACTTGTTTAATGGGTGCCTTGCGCTGCTTCAAAGCGCTTTGAAAATCAGCGAGTAAGAACCCTTCTCCCAAGGGTTCAACGCCCAGCCTGCCTAATAATTTCTGGGCCTGGGGGCTTTGCTCATCTGGCGCAAAGACCACCGCACCAAAGCGCCGTGGGTCGTTTAAACGCAACACGCCTTGGGTGGTTACTAGATCAAAATGGTCATGCTTTCCGATGGCGCGGGTCTGCTCACCAAATGTGAGGCTTCCAGACATGCCCAAATGCATCAGCAGCAATCCCTGCTGAAGGTCTATCAAAAGGTATTTTCCCCGGCGTCTTACCCCAAGAATCCGCTGCCCAAGCAACACGCCTTGTTGGCAACCCAAAGGCCACCGCAAAGGCTTGCCTAAGCGCACGGACTGAACCGTCGCGCCAGTAATCCGGTCGGCAAAACTCAGGCGGGTGACTTCGACTTCGGGCAGTTCAGGCATAGATACAGTGGGTTAATGGCTTGGATTATTATGGTCTGATGTCACGCTCACTTCGATCTACCGCCCAAGCGCTCTTTCTTTGCGCTTTTTTCATGTCTGCGGGCCCCTCCCTAGCAGCGCCGGCTGAGTCAGAGCGGTCTGAGCTGAACGCTGAACTTTTTTACCAATTGCTGTTGAGCGATTTGAGTTTGCAAAACGACGATCCTGCCAGCGCATTTAGCCTCATGCTCGATGCCGCCCGAAAAGCCCGCGACCCCCGCTTGTATGAGCGCGCCGTGGAATTAGCCCTGCGAGCGCGCGACGCCAATGGCGCTCTCAATGCAGCAAACGCTTGGCAACGGGCTTATCCCAAATCACTGGATGCAGATCGCTATTTGCTCCAACTCCTGATTGGATTAAACCGCTTAGAAGAGACAGGGCCGCCCTTGCAACGCAGCTTGGCCAATTTTCCTGCGGCTGAAAAAGCCTCGGCCATCACCCAATTGACTCGCCTTTTTT
>JBAXOC010000306.1:0-2263 GCA_037133455.1 Comamonadaceae bacterium
TGGCGCCTTCTGGCGTTGTCGCCGTTCCTACTACCTTTAGGCCCTGTTTTGCCAGCTCCAAAGCAATCGCAGCGCCAATACCGCGCGATGCCCCTGTGACCAAGGCCACTTGGCCTTCAAATTGAACAGTGGTCATGACAATGCCTCCTTGATATCTCGTAGGCGGGCTGGGTCCAACAACGCAAAACCGGTCAGCGCAGGCGCAATGCGTTTAACCATTCCTGCCAGAACCTTGCCGGGGCCACACTCTACCAACTCGGACACGCCAAGCGCCTCGATCGCTTGAATGCATTGCACCCATCGGACCGGGCCAAAGGCCTGCCGGTAAAGCGCATCTCGAATGCGATCAGGATCAGACTCCACGGCCACGTCAATGTTGTTAACCAATGCGATTTGGGGGGCAGCGATTTGAATATCAGACAAGCGGATACGTAATTTTTCTGCAGCAGGTTGCATTAAACGGGAATGAAACGGTGCTGAAACAGACAAAGGCAACGCGCGTTTTGCGCCGTTGGCTTTGAGTACGTCACAGGCTTTTTCTACTGCCGCCTTGCTTCCAGCAATCACTGTCTGCGCTGGGTCATTGAAGTTCACCGCTTCTACAATTTCAGCAGAGCCTTCCCCGAAAGAATGGGTCACCTCCGCGCAACCTTCGATGACACGTTGCGCCTCCATACCCAAAATCGCAGCCATCGCGCCAACGCCCACAGGCACGGCATCTTGCATGGCTTGGGCACGCAAACGCACCAAAGGAGCTGCTTGACTCAGCGTCAAAACACCCGCAGCCACCAAAGCCGAATACTCACCCAGCGAATGCCCGGCAACTGCAACTGGCGCAATTCCCACTTCCGCCATCCAGACACGGTACGCAGCGACACCCGCGACCAACATCACGGGCTGGGTATTGGTTGTTAAGGCCAAGGATTCTTTGGGGCCCTCATGGATCAGTTTGGCCAAGTCTTCGCCCAGCGCCTGGGAGGCCTCCTGCAAGACCTCCGCAACCACCGGGTGATCGCCCCACGCATCGAGCATGCCCACAGATTGGGACCCTTGTCCTGGAAAAATAAATGCAAACGGTTTCATGCGATGTCCATCAAAGATTCAGAATAACCGCGCCCCAGGTGAAACCACCTCCAACGCCTTCAAGCAACAAGGTTTGACCGGGCTTGATTTTTCCATTTCTCACACCGTAATCTAATGCAAGCGGAATAGAAGCCGCAGAGGTGTTGCCGTGCTGGTCAACCGTCACGATCACTTTTTCCATCGGTAGCTTGAGCTTTTTTGCGGTACTTTGCATGATTCGGATATTGGCTTGGTGAGGAATCATCCAATCAATATCTTTTTCAGTCTTGCCGGCTTTGGTTAAAGCAGCGCGGGCTGCATCTTCTAACACCCCAACGGCTAGCTTAAAGACCGCTTGTCCATCCATCTTTAAAACGGGATCGCCCGAGATGGCGCCACCTGAGACATGGCCTGGGACACACAAAATTCCCACATGCTTTCCGTCTGCATGAAGGTCGCTCGCCAAAATTCCAGGCGTATCAGAGGCCTCTAAAACAACGGCACCCGCGCCATCGCCAAAAAGCACGCAAGTGGTTCTGTCTTTGAAGTCGAGAATCCGCGAAAAGACTTCGGAGCCAACAACCAAGGCGCACTTCGCAGCCCCCGTTTTGATCATCGAATCAGCCACACTTAAGGCATAAACAAAGCCGGTACAAACCGCTTGCAAATCAAAAGCAATGCCGCCGTTGGATCCCAATTTATTTTGCAAAATACACGCCGTAGACGGGAAAACCATATCCGGCGTCGATGTGGCCACGATGATGAGGTCTACGTCTTGGGCAGTGCGATTGGCTGCTTGCAATGCATTTTTGGCGGCTTCAAAAGCCAGATCGCTGCTGAAAACACCATCTGCAACGAAATGGCGGGCGCGGATTCCTGTGCGCTCAACAATCCAATCGTCAGAGGTTTCAAGGCCTTTCGCCGCAAGTTCAGCGACCAAATCGGCGTTGCTTAATTTTCTCGGAGGGAGGTAACTACCGGTACCGGTAATGCGTGAATAAAGACTCATGGGTGGAATGAAGAAACCTTCAGATTATGGAGCAATTTCAGCCACCGTTAGGAGCGGGGCTGCGTGTGCAATGCGCAGTCGAACGCGCTCCAACAAATCGTTTTTAACGGCGTCGTACGCACGGCTTAAGGCGTTAAAAAATGCCAATTCGTCGGCTGATCCGTGACTTTTAAAAACCAAGCCGCGCAAGCC
>JBAXOC010000307.1:0-2255 GCA_037133455.1 Comamonadaceae bacterium
GTTTTCTAAAGCAGATCGTGTGAAATAGGTCAACCCGCTATTTTAACCTGCGTTGGTAAGGCGTTGACTGGAGGCTCGCGACGCACCTTGAACCAGGCGGCGTACATTGCAGGGAGCGCCAGCAAAGTCAAAACCGTGGCCACAATCAGGCCGCCCATGATGGCAATGGCCATCGGGCCCCAGAAAACTGAGCGCGACAGCGGGATCATCGCCAATACCGCAGCCGCCGCTGTCAAGACGATAGGCCGCAAACGGCGCACGGCAGATTCAACAATAGCATCCCAAGCGGGCACCCCATTGGCGCGGTCTTGCTCAATTTGGTCAATCAAAATCACGGAGTTGCGCTGAATCATCCCCATCAAGGCAATCACGCCCAAGAGTGCGACAAATCCAAAAGGTCGACCAGAAATTAGCAACGCCGCTGCCACGCCTGCGATTCCCAATGGGCCGGTTAAAAAGACCAACATGGCGCGGCTAAAGCTGTGCAGTTGCAGCATCAACAGCGTAAAGGTAATAAACAACATGATGGGAATACCGGCGGCGATCGAGCTTGAGCCCTTGCTACTTTCTTCTACCGCACCTGCTACCTCAATGCGGTAGGCGGTTTCACCTTGTGTTTTCCAGCGTTTTTCTAGAGCACGCAGGCTGGGCAAAAGCTCGGCGGTGACGGTTGCGCCTTGGAGGCCTTCAATGATGTCGCCTTGGACAGTGATTGCGTAATCTCGTCCATCACGCCACAAAACGCCGGGCTCCCATGCAAACGTGGGCTTGGCAATCTGCGTTAAGGGAATCGATTTTCCGCTGGCGGTTGGTAAATAGGCGTTTCCGATATCGGTAATCGCATTGCGCTCATCTTGCGGTTGGCGCAAGACGATATCAATGAGCTTGTCACCTTCCCGAAATTGCCCAACCGTGCTTCCAGAGAGCAGCGTTTTAGACGCTTGGGCGATCGACTGGCTGGTGACACCTAAGGCCCGCGCCTTGCTCTGATCCACCTCTAAACGCAAGACTTTGACCGGTTCGTTCCAGTTGTCATTGACCCCGCGCATGTGCGTATTGGCACGCAAAATTTCTTTCACCTCGTTCGCGCGTAACCGCAGCACTTCGGGGTTGTCGCCCATCACTCGAAATTGAACGGGGTACGCAATCGGTGGTCCGTTAGGCAGAATTTTTACACGGGCGCGCACCTCAGGAAACTCATGGGCCATCAAAGCAGGCAGCGCAATACGAAGAGACTCGCGGCGCTTCAAGTCATGCGGCAAAATAATGAATTGCGACACGTTGGACTGGGGGAAAATCGAATCCAGCGGCAAGTAAAAACGCGGGACTCCGGAGCCGATCCACGTTGACACACTTTCAACGCCTGCCTCTTTCATCAAACGCGCCTCGATGCGCTGCGTGGTAGCTTCGTTGGCTGCAAATGCGGTTCCCTCGGGGTACCAAACATCCAGCAAGACCTCCGGGCGGCTTGAGTCAGGGAAAAACTGCTGCTGCACTTTGCCCATACCCAAAATACCCAAACCAAAGGTTGCAATCATGATGCCGATGGTGATCCATCGGTGTAAGACACACCAGTTCACAGCCTTGCGAAAGGTGTTGTAGAAAGGCGTATCAAACAATTCCTCGCTGGCCTCGCCAGCCTGGTGAGGCTTGACTTTCAGCAGCAACGTTCCCAGGTAGGGAACGAAATACACCGAGACCAACCAGCTCAATACCAACGCCAATACGGTGACGCCAAAAATAGCAAAGGTGTATTCCCCGACGGTTGATTGAGCGATACCAATAGGCAAAAATCCCACGGCCGTTATCAAGGTTCCGGTCAACATAGGCATCGCGGTAATTTCATAGGCAAAGGTTGCCGCACGCACTTTGTCGTAGCCCTCTTCCATTTTTCGCACCATCATTTCAACCGCGATGATCGCGTCATCAACCAGCAAGCCCAAGGCAATAATCAACGAGCCCAGCGAAATTTTGTGCAGGCCAATGCCCCAGTAATACATACCCAAAAACGTTACGGCCAAGACCAGCGGAATCGTAATACCCACCACCAAGCCCGGGCGCATATCAACGTAATAGCGGAGGTACCACGGATGAACGCCAGGTCGGCGGTGCAGACCCAGCGCCACAAAACTCACGCCCAACACGATCACAATCGCCTCTATCAACACGCTTACAAATTCATTTACTGATTTCGACACTGCTGTGGGCTGGTCTTGCACTTCAACCAAACGCAAACCCGCAGGCAGTTCGGCATT
>JBAXOC010000308.1:0-2253 GCA_037133455.1 Comamonadaceae bacterium
GCTGAGCGCTTTGAGCGCGGCAACCACGATGTAGTGGCGGTTGATCTCAAAGTGTTCGCGCAACTTACTGCGGAAGTCGCTGCGCCCGAAGCCGTCGGTCCCCAAGACCTTGAAGCTGCGGGCGGAGCCGTCGCTGTTCTTAGGAATGAAAGGTCGAATCTGCTCGGCGTAGGCTTTCATGTAGTCGGTTGAAGCCACGACCGGGCCCGCGTGGGAGCCGAGTTGTTGCGCCACAAAGGAGACGCGGGGCGTTTGCAGTGGGTGCAAGAGGTTAAAGCGCTCAGCGTCTTGCCCGTCGCGGGTCAGCTCGTTAAAGCTGGGGCAGCTCCACACGTCGGATTCGATCCCCCAATCGGCGGCCAACAATTCTTGAGCCGCAATCGATTCGCGAAGAATCGTTCCGGAGCCAAGTAACTGCACCCGCTTACCATCCGCTTTCGCGCCCTTGGCTTTGGCAGCGCCGGGTTTGCACAAATACATGCCTTTGATAATTTGCTCTTCCGTGCCTGCGGTCAGGCCCGGCATGGCGTAGTTTTCGTTAAGGAGCGTAAGGTAGTAAAAAATGTTGTCTTGTTTTTCCACCATGCGTTTGAGGCCGTGGTGCAAGATAACGCCCACTTCATGCGCAAAAGTGGGGTCGTAGGAAATGCAGTTGGGAATCGTGCCGGCCATGATGTGGCTGTGGCCGTCTTCGTGCTGCAAGCCTTCGCCGTTAAGCGTGGTGCGGCCCGATGTTCCGCCGAGCAAGAAGCCGCGTGCTTGCATATCGCCCGCCGCCCAGGCCAAGTCGCCAATGCGTTGGAAGCCAAACATAGAGTAATAAACGTAAAACGGAACCATGATGCGGTTGCTGGTGGAGTAGCTTGTTGCCGCCGCAATCCAGCTGCTCATGCCGCCCGCTTCGTTAATGCCTTCCTGCAAAATTTGGCCCTGCTTGTCTTCGCGGTAGTACATCACTTGGTCTTTGTCGACCGGCGTGTACTGTTGGCCCGCCGGGTTGTAAATACCAATTTGTCGGAACAGGCCTTCCATACCAAAGGTTCGCGCCTCGTCCACCAAAATGGGAACCACGCGGGGGCCGAGCGCTTGGTCGCGCAACAAAGTTGTTAAGAAGCGAACATAGGCTTGGGTGGTAGAAATTTCGCGGCCTTCGGGCGTAGGTTCCATCACCGACTTGAAGGTGTCGAGTGCGGGAACCGTGAATTGTTCGTCGGCTTTGGTGCGGCGATGGGGCAAGTAGCCGCCCAAGGCTTTGCGGCGCTCGTGCAGGTATTGCATCTCAGGCGTGTCATCGGCCGGTTTGTAAAAAGGGATGTCGGCGATTTGGCTGTCAGGAACCGGGATATTGAAACGGTCCCGAAAGGCTTTGATATCTTCGTCAGTGAGTTTCTTGGTTTGGTGCACATTGTTTTTGCCCTCGCCGCTTTTACCCATACCAAAACCTTTGACCGTTTTGATCAACAAAACTGTGGGCTGGCCTTTGTGATTGACCGCTGCGTGGTAGGCGGCGTAGACTTTTTTGGAGTCATGGCCACCGCGGCGCAGCTCGAAAATTTCTTCGTCGCTCATGTGCGCGACCATTGCCGCAGTGCGCGGGTCTTTGCCAAAGAAGTGTTTGCGAACATAAGCGCCGTCATTGGCTTTCATGGCTTGGTAGTCGCCATCGAGCGTGTCCATCATTAGCTTGCGCAACGCGCCGTCTTTGTCCCGCGCCAAAAGCGGATCCCAACTGCTGCCCCACAAAAGCTTGATCACGTTCCAGCCCGCACCACGGAACTCGCCCTCGAGTTCTTGAACGATCTTTCCGTTGCCCCGAACCGGGCCGTCAAGACGCTGGAGGTTGCAGTTAATCACGAAGATGAGGTTGTCCAAACCTTCACGCGCAGCCAGTCCGATAGCGCCTAAAGATTCGACCTCGTCCATCTCGCCATCGCCACAAAAAACCCAGACCTTGCGGTTCTCGGTATTGGCAATGCCACGGGCATGCAGGTACTTTAAAAAGCGCGCTTGGTAAATCGCCATCAACGGGCCCAAGCCCATCGAGACGGTGGGGAACTGCCAAAACTCTGGCATCAACTTAGGGTGCGGGTAACTTGAGAGGCCTTTGCCGTCGACTTCTTGGCGAAAGTTCAACAACTGTTCTTCACTTAAACGCCCTTCCAAGTAAGCACGGGCATACACGCCCGGAGACACGTGGCCTTGGATATAAAGGCAATCGCCGCCGTGTTCTTTGCCAGGCTCGGCGCTTTCTGC
>JBAXOC010000309.1:0-2251 GCA_037133455.1 Comamonadaceae bacterium
CGTCAGGGCTTGCTGCGCGATATTTCTGAGGTATTTGCCAAGGAAAAAATGAATGTGATCGGTGTGCAAACACAGTCCATTCGCGGTATTGCCTGGATGACGTTTACCGTGGAGGTGAGTGACTCCGGGCGCTTGTCCAAGGTGCTGGGCATCGTGGCGGAACTGAATGGCGTGCGCAGCGCGCGGCGGAGGTAAATGTGGTTTTTGCAATTGCCTTATGTTTCCCGAGGTGTCGAGCTAATGACTTCCATCGCGTAAAGTGAAACGGCTGAAGCGGTGAGTATTGCTGTTCTTCGCAAGACTTTGGTCGTTAAAGCAGTGATTGACTGACTGGCGCTCTAAAACCACGGCCGTTTGCACTCCACTCAGGGTTATGCCAGACCATGAAGCTTGAACAGCGCTAAAGGAAGGTCGCATAATGCAACGGCTAAGCGGTACGTCAAACAGCGGCAGCTTATTATTGGTGGATACGGCATTGCCAACGAAGAGATGTTGGCCTACAGGCGTTACCGAATGGTGTTACCGAATGGTGTGCAAAATTCAGTAACTCATTTACTATTCAGTTGGCAGCAGCTTACATTGGTTCTCTGAGGGCTGAACGGTTAACGTTGTCGACGCGGCGCATCACAGAGTCTGTTTTTTTGAGGAGGAATAGATGCACAAAAAGCTACGAATGACGGGTCGCGCCGCAATGGCAATCACCGCTGGGTTGGTGATTCAGCCATTGTGCAGTGCGACCGTTCCAAATTCAGCAGAAATCATTTCTATTAGCGGAAAAGGCGAAGCGCGCAGTGTGGCGAGTGTGTCTTGGACCGCGGCTCAGCCCAAGCAACTGCTGTACGGCGGCAATTTTGTGCGGACATTGGACGACAGTTCCATGGCATTGTTGTTTTCCGATAAGAGTCAATTGCGCCTTTCTCGCAACAGTATGTTTGAAATCAAAGCGGTGGGGGATGGTAAATCGACCGATACCACGGTGTCCCTGCTCAAAGGCAAATCATGGATGCAATCCAAGTCTGTACCCAACAAACTAAAGGTCGAAACGCCGTCCGGCACGGCGGGCATACACGGCACCGACTGGGTGCTTGAAGTCGATGATGGTGGGGTAACAACACTTACAGTGTTGTCTGGCGAAGTAGAGTTTGCCAACGCGCAAGGCAGTGTAAATGTGCGACATGATGAGCAAGCCATCACTGCACCGGGGGGCGTGCCGCAAAAGCGATTACTTCAAAACTCACGCGAGAGAGTTCAGTGGGTGAGTTCGTACCAAGTCGATGTGAACCGTTACACCGATTCAAAGACAGACCCGGCCCTGAAATCCATTCGAGAAGCGATGGATACGCAGCGCACCACCGATGCCCGTAGGCAAATTGAACACATGCTGAACAGCCCCGCTTCGCCCGCCAGTGCATGGCTGCTTGCAGCGGATTTCGCCTTGGCTGCGGGTGAGTTCGCGCCAGCCACAGAGCGTCTCAGCGCGGGTAGGCAGCGTTTCCCGTTAGATGATCGCTTCCCAGCCAATTTGGCGCGCGCTGCCTTGTTAGCGGGTGATTTGGCCGGGGTACGCCAACTGCTTGCAACAACCAAATCACAATTTGGTGAATCGGGTGAATTGATGTTGGTGCGTGGTGACCTTGCACGTTTGGACGGAGATGGTGCAGGCGCGGTGCAGGCTTATGCAGCAGCCACGCAGCGCAAACCGGATGATTTCCGCACTTGGTTCGGCCTTGGTACTACCTACGCCGAGCAAGAGAATTTCGAATCGGCACGCGCCGCCTTGCAGCGAGCGATTGATCTAGCCCCTGGCGCTGCGGCACCACGGGCCGAGTTGGGCGCGTTGGAGACACGTGCCCACCGCTTGGCCCAAGCCGTGACAGCCATTGACAGTTCACTTGAAATTGCGCCCGATGATTTTGTGGCGTGGGCGAGTCGTGGTGACTTATTGTTGGCACAAGGCGAGCCGGAGGCCGCCTTAGAGTCCTATTTAAAGGCCGGGGTGCTAGAGCCCCGCTATGCCAAAGCACAGACCCATGCCGCCATTGCGTGGTACCAACTGGGTCGCACCGATGCGGCGCTGGCGGCTTTGTCCCAAGCCAAATTGGCAGATCCCAATGATCCCCTGCCCTATTTTTACGAGGCCCAGGTGCACGGCGATGCACTTAACCCTATGGCGGCCATTGCTGCGGCGCGTGCTGCCATGGATCGCTTTGGATTTTTGAAGTCCCTTGGCCCCATTGCGAACGATAAACAG
>JBAXOC010000310.1:0-2244 GCA_037133455.1 Comamonadaceae bacterium
GCGCCAAATCATGTCCGGCGAGATGTCGCCTGTCATGATGGCGGCGCTCATTACGGGGCTGCGGGTTAAAAAAGAAACCATTGGAGAGATCACTGCAGCAGCACAAGTGATGCGGGAATTCTCGACCAAGGTGGAAGTGAAAGACACCAAGCACTTGGTCGACATCGTCGGAACCGGTGGCGACGGATCCCACACTTTTAATATTTCAACTTGCTCTATGTTTGTGGCTGCAGCCGCGGGGGCTAAAGTCAGCAAGCACGGTGGGCGCAGCGTAAGTAGCAAAAGCGGTAGCGCCGATGTGCTGGAGGCTTTGGGCTTGAATATCAATTTATCGCCCGCTGCGATTTCTCAGTGCATCGCAGAACACGGCGTGGGCTTTATGTTCGCCCCCAACCACCACCCAGCCATGAAAAATGTCGGCCCGGTGCGGCGCGAACTGGGAATTAAAACAATTTTCAATATTTTGGGGCCCTTAACCAATCCCGCTGGCGCTCCCAACATTTTGATGGGCGTTTTTCATGCGGATTTGGTCGGTATTCAGATCCGTGCTTTGCAGCGCCTTGGCGCCGAACATGCCTTGGTGGTTTACGGCCGTGACGGGTTGGATGAAGTTAGCCTGGGGGCTGCAACTTTGGTCGGAGAACTCAAAGACGGACACATCACCGAGTACGAAATTCACCCGGAAGACTTTGGCATGGTCATGTCAAGCAACCGCGCGCTCAGGGTCGATACTGCAGAGGATTCAAAAGCTGTATTGCTGTCGGTTTTAAATAACCAAAGCGGTCCCGCTAAAGATATTGTGATTCTTAACGCTGGGGTGGCTTTGTACGCGGCCAATGTGGCCGCTACGATGCAAGAAGGCATTGTGCTGGCGCAAAAGGCGATTGAGTCAGGTGCGGCCAAAGCAAAATTGGATGCCTTGGTTTTGTTGTCACATACGTTTGAAAAATAAAACGACCCAAAATAACGGGTCAATCCAAGAAAAGAAAAAATGAGCGACATCCTAGAAAAAATCGTAGCGGTTAAACACCAAGAAGTTGCTGCAGCCCAGCGCCGAAAATCACTGACGGCCGTGAGAGCTGACGCTGAATCGCGCGTACTCACGCGTGATTTTGTGGGTGCGATGCGATCCAAAATCGCGGCAGGCCACCCCGCGGTGATTGCAGAAATCAAAAAAGCCAGTCCTTCGAAAGGCGTCTTGCGCGAAGAATTTATTCCTGCAGACATTGCCCAGAGCTACGCCGAGCATGGCGCGGCCTGCCTTTCGGTCTTAACCGATGTCGATTTTTTCCAAGGCAGTGTGGATTTTTTAAAGCAGGCACGGGCGTCTTGCCAGTTGCCCGTCTTGCGCAAAGACTTCATGGTCGATGCCTACCAAATTTATGAATCTCGGGCCATGGGGGCCGATGCGGTATTGCTGATTGCAGCGTGTTTGGATGATGCGCAAATGAAAGATTTTGAAGCCATTGCGCGCAACTTAGATATGGCGGTGTTGGTAGAAGTACATGACCAAGCGGAGCTTGAAAGGGCACTAAAACTCAAAACCCCTTTGATTGGAGTGAACAACCGCAACCTCAAGTCCTTTGAGGTTTCTCTGGACACCACCTTGACATTGCGTTCACACGTCCCTGCTGACCGAATTTTGGTGACCGAGAGCGGCATTCAAACCCGCGAAGATGTGCTTCGTATGGGCACTGCGGGTGTCAATGCTTTTTTGGTTGGCGAGGCTTTCATGCGGGCCAGCGACCCCGGCGTGGCGTTGGCCGAGCTTTTTGCCTGAGCTGTGTCGCTTTTCCCGCAGCACGCATCAGCCTCGCAACTGCAAACTGCGAACCCCTCGGATTGGCCAGTCCACCCAGCTTGGCAGCCTCTAGCAGATGCTTTTTTTGAGTCGCTTGACGGCTTGAATGTGCGGGCGTTTCTTGCGCGAAGATTGAAAGAAGGCGCGACGATTTTCCCGCCCCAACCTTTGAAAGCGCTGGAGTTAACGCCCCTGCAATCGGTTCATACCGTTATTTTGGGACAAGACCCCTACCATGGCCGCGGTCAAGCCGAAGGCTTGGCGTTTTCAGTGGCGCCAGGGGTTGCGCTCCCTTCGTCGCTACGAAATATTTTTAAAGAACGGCTTCGGGATCTGGGGGAGCCTTTCCCCCCAAGTCCAGTGCCCGGTGGGAGTTTGATGGGGTGGGCGCACAGCGGCGTTTTGTTGCTCAACACTTGCCTGACCGTGGAAGAAGGGCGGCC
>JBAXOC010000311.1:0-2236 GCA_037133455.1 Comamonadaceae bacterium
GTTTTTGTATCCAATCACCGCTTTCTTCAACCAAATCAACCGCACCCGCAAAGGGCCACACCTCGACTTGTGACTCCATTAGCGCCAAGCGCAGTCGCTCGTCGTGGCTGGCGCGGCCTTCTTTGCCTACGCAAGCCCCTAAGCAAGTTTTGATTTGAAGGCCAAAGCAACCGCGCTTAGCGGTTTTTTCTAAACCTAAAACGGACAAACAAAGCCGACTCTCTTGCGCGAGTTCCTTGAGTTTGGATTGGGCTGCGTGACGAGAGGAAAACAAACCGTACAGTCCGTGCGTCAGTCCCAAGTTCACACGCTTGCTATCAACGATCTCTGGCACTGCGCCTTGGTTGGTGTGGTGTAAACGGATAGAACACAGGGAACGAACGCGCCGCAAGCGTTGGTTAAATAAGGGACTTTGCGCTTTGATCATCTGAGACTCAAGCAACAACGCGCCAATCTCGCCTGCGGTTTCTACAAAGTCAATCCGCCGTGTTTGGGCCAACATACGGGCCTCATCGGGCGCACGAAGGTGGCTAAGAACCCGGCTGCGAATGTCAATGCTTTTGCCAATGTACAGGGGTAGCGTGCCTTCGCCTTGGAAGATGTACACCCCCGGCGCGCGTGGCAGCGCCTCCAGGCTTTGGGGATCAATCTTGTGGTCAGGCATGATCACACCGAATCAGCACAACTTGTGAATATTGTTAGTTACCACGCCCCACACCAAAAAGTCATCCTCCTCTTTAATCAGCCGGGCCGGATAAATCGGGTTTTCTGCAACCAGCTTGACCACGCCCCCGCGGCGGTACAAGCGCTTGACGGTGAACTCATTGTTTAACTGCGCCACCACAATGTGGTTGTGCTTGGGGTCCATGCTGCGGTCTACCAACAGCGCGTCGCCTTCGTAAATACCAACGCCGACCATCGAGTCGCCTTTCACGCGAAAGATATAGGTCGCGTCTTTGTTGCGGATGAGTTGCTTGTTGAGATCAATCCGCTCTTGGGTATGGTCGGCTGCGGGCGATGGAAATCCTGCGGGCATCAGCCAGCTGCAAACGTCCAACCACAGTGGGCTGGAGAGGATGGGAATCAGTGCGGGCGCAGAATCTGTGGAAATTAACGGGGCTTTCATAGAATCTATAATACTGTACAAATCAACAGTACTGCAATCCACATGCTCCCACTTCACGCCTACGACACATCACAAAAGGGAAACCCATGAAAGTCACCAAAATTCTCAGCGAGGTTCGCCTCGTGATCGCAGACCTTGAAGTTCACCTGGGCGCAGAGTTGCGCAGCAGTCCGACGCTGTGCGCCGTGGTTCCGGGGGTTGATGGGGCAGACGACCAGATCGTGCCCTTGAGTACGCCCGATGGCCGGCCGATTTTTATGAAGATGGAGAACGCGATCGGCGCGTAACGTCAAAGGCGGTAGCGTTGATGCCTCTTAGGCCGATTCAAAAACAGCGACCAAAGCCGCTAAACGTTTGAGAGCCAGAGGCGTTGGCACAACATTTTTCAATCGGTTGTCAATCGGATCCATCGTGACTTTAATAAGCTTGAGCTCTACCAGTCTTTTGGTCGCGGTATGAAGACTTGTCAGCGATCCAATCGTCTTTAGTAAAGTAATCTCTGTGACGTGGCAAATCTTGTTGGAAAGGTATTTTTCAGATACATAGTCCAAGACCGAGGCTTGCTTATCGTTGAGATGAAATCTGTGATTAATTAATCTTGATTTATTGACTTTGGCTAAATATGTGAGCATGCTGGTGATTATGATCCAATACCCCGCTTTCCAATAGGGTAATTTCCTGTTTTGGCGTAAGAATTGCTTGGTTTCGGTGCGCAAATAGGCAAAACCCTAAATTTGCACCAAATCAAAGCAATTCACTGAGGAAATTTTCATGGAAGCACTGAATCAGGGCGCAAATGCCTTGTTTATCTTATTAGGCGCCGTCATGGTGCTGGCGATGCACGCGGGGTTCGCGTTTTTAGAGTTGGGGACGGTGCGCCGTAAAAACCAGGTTAACGCCTTGGTGAAAATCTTGGCGGACTTCTCGGTTTCGACGGTGGTGTATTTCGTGGTCGGCTACAGCGTGGCGTATGGAACTCACTTCTTTGTTGGCGCCGAGCAGCTGGCCGCGCAAAGCGGTTACGCCTTGGTGAAGTTCTTTTTCTTATTGACTTTTGCCGCGGCGATCCCTGCGATTATTTCAGGTGGCATTGCTGAGCGGGCTAAGTTT
>JBAXOC010000312.1:0-2218 GCA_037133455.1 Comamonadaceae bacterium
GGTTAAATTCTCCTCTTTGGAGAAACCTACGCATGATTTGGCAAAAACCGATTTCGATTGACATTCTTACTCAAGCCAGCCTTCATACTGCCTCATCTCATTTGGGTATCGAGTTCGTAGAAGTGGGTGATGACTTTATCGTGGGCCGGGTTCCTGTCGATGCCCGAACCCACCAACCCTTTGGCTTGCTGCACGGTGGCGTGTCGGTGGTTTTGGCTGAAACCTTGGGCTCGTGCGGTGCGGCGTACTCCAGCCCCGTCGGTCACCAAGCGGTGGGCTTAGATATCAACGCCAACCACCTTCGCGGCGTCAAGTCGGGTTGGGTCATTGGCACCGCGCGGCCAATACACCGCGGGCGGACAACCCAAGTTTGGCAAATCGACCTGCGTAATGAGGCAGGCGAGATGGTCTGCACTTCTCGTCTGACTGTGGCGATTTTGGCGCCGAGGTAAAACTCTAAGTTAACACTGCAAGATAATTTTCAGGTTCAAAACGCGCTATCAAAACTGCTGAAAACTCATACATTTTGCAACGGTTGATCAACCGGTTAGCGGCCCATTGGGTGTTCTGTAATGAACTGACGCAAGGCCGCATTCACGCGGGTTTGCCAGCCCTTGCCAGTGGCCTTGAATGTTTCCAGCAGATCTGCATCCAGCCGAATCGCGGTAAAGACTTTTGTCTCATCTGCCTTTGGGCGACCACGAGGGCGCTTCATGGCAACCAAGGCGGCATAGATCTGCGGTTCGAATGCTTCGCATGCAGGCTTAGCGCCCTTATGCCATTCGCTGTCAAGTTCACGCGAATCGGCATCAGCTGCAATGCCTGCATTTATGGCTGCAGTCTCATCGAGCTGGGGGATGATCGTTCCCGGTTTAAGTTTCGGCATAGCTTTTAACCTCTCTTGGGTTGGCCTTGCGAAGGCTGATAACACGCACCATATCGACACGAATGCAAAAAACCATCACGTGCAAACGATTACCGATGTACCCTTTTGCTTCAAAGCGTGTTTCGGCATAGTGCTCACGCGTGTCCTCACGAACCACCGCAGCTTCCCACTCAAATTCGTCGGCATCAGCCAGCGACACGCCGTGCTTATCCAGGTTGCTTTCGTCTTTGGTGGGATCAAATTCGTAGCGCATCCTATTTATTGTATAAACAAAAATAAGGGTGTCAAGTCTTTTTGCCGGTACAGTTTTTGCCGCTTGCAAAAAGTCCATTGGCCTTAAGAGATCAATGGAATCACAAAAGGTATGTTCTGGTTTGAGCGAGAGGGCTCGATCCTCTGGTCTCTACATCCCGAACGTAGCGCTTAACCAGCCTAGCCCAGGCTAGCCATGCGCTCGCTTTTCCAGTAAACGTCATCGCCTACGGTGCCATCAGTCCGGTGGCGGTTGAGCACCCGGGCCAAAACAAACATCAGGTCCGACAAGCGGTTAAGGTACTGGCGGGGTGCGTCTTTGAGCGCGTCTTCGTTGCCCAGCGCAACCACCGCGCGTTCGGCGCGGCGGGCGACGGTTCGGCAGACATGCGCTAACGCAGCAGCGCGACTTCCGGCAGGAAGAATAAATTCTTGGAGTTTAGGAAGTGCCTCATTGTGATGGGCCAAGGCCTCATCCAGATCCAACACGGCTTGCGCTTTGAGCAGCTCAAAACCGGGAATCGACAATTCACCGCCCAAGTTAAACAGTTGGTGCTGAATTTCTACCAAGGCCGTCCGCACGGGCTCAGGCATGTCTTCGCACAACAAAACGCCGATATGGCAGTTGAGTTCGTCAACCTCGCCCATGGCGTGAACGCGCAAGCTGTTTTTAGAAACCCGGGTGTTGTCGCCCAAGCCGGTGGTGCCGCCATCTCCGGTGCGGGTGGCGATTTGTGTAAGACGATTTCCCATAGTGCTGACTTTTGATTAAAAATGCGATTATTCCCGCTTTGTGGGCGCTTTGGAGTTTTACCCGATGAATGCACCTATTTTTCCCAGCCCTGCTTTTTTTGAGTCCACCGCCCGCGCAGTTCCCGTCGAATTGATTAAAGCGCTTCAGGATCGCTTTGGTGCGCAGTTCTCCAGCGCCATGGCGGTGCGCCTGCAACACGGTCGGGATGAATCTGCCTTTGATGTTCCGCCCCCGGCTGCGGTGGTGTTCGCACAATCAACCCAAGACGTCTCCGACACGCTGCGCCTAGCAAGCCAGTATGCGACCCCCGTCATTCCCTTTGGCGT
>JBAXOC010000313.1:0-2216 GCA_037133455.1 Comamonadaceae bacterium
GCGGTCGCATACGATAAACACGATGGTTGCGTTGGATTCGCGCTTAGAAATTTCTTGTGCCACCCAACACGCCCCAGCGGCAGAAATACCCGCAAAAATACCCTCCTCGCGGGCCATGCGTCGGCACATCGTTTCTGCATCGTCTTGGCTGACATAAACGAGTTCATCGACGTTGGCAGGGTCGTAAATTTTGGGAAGATAAGCCTGCGGCCATTTTCGAATACCTGGGATGCGCGAGCCCTCAGAAGGTTGGGCACCAATGATTCGTATAGCTGGGTTTTTTTCTGTTAAATACTTGGACACGCCCGTGATGGTGCCTGTGGTGCCCATAGCGCTGACAAAGTGGGTGATTTTCCCTGCCGTATCCGTCCAAATTTCTGGGCCCGTGGTTTCGTAATGAATGCGAGGGTTATCCATGTTGGCAAATTGGTCTAAGACATGGCCCTTTCCCTCGGATTTCATCCTCTCTGCCAAATCGCGCGCATGTTCCATCCCGCCGCTCTTGGGGGTCAGAATCAACTCCGCCCCAAAGGCCTTCATGGTCTGAACGCGCTCGATGGATAAGTCCTCGGGCATGATGAGAACCATCCGATACCCCTTGATGGCCGCAGCCATCGCAAGCGCAATTCCCGTGTTGCCCGATGTTGCTTCAATCAAGGTGTCGCCGGGTTGAATCTCGCCGCGTTCTTCGGCCCGCTGAATCATGGACAAGGCAGGCCTGTCTTTGACCGAGCCGGCGGGGTTATTGCCCTCGAGTTTTCCGAGCACGATGTTGTGGCGTGACGCGCTGGTTTCAGAGCCAATGCGCTGCAAAGCAACCAAAGGCGTTTTTCCAATAACGTTTTCTAAAGTAGGATAAATCATGCACTTAAATGTGCCACAATTTTCAAAGTAACTAAAACCCGTAAAGTGATGACCTTATGACGCAGCCCACGCATCCCTCAAAGAGCCCCGCTTGGCACATCTTGCTTCTAGCCGCTGTAGCGATATTCCCCACTTTGTCCTTCGCACAAATGAAGCCCAAAATCTACAAAGTGATTGACACCCAATGCGATATTTCAGAACAAGAAATCGCCACGGGCGGGCAATTTGTTTGCCACTATATTTGCCGTGATGAAGGAAAGAGTAAGGCCGCTGTGGTTTATAGCAATTCCGGTTCAGGAAAATGCCGAACTCCCATCCCAAGAAAAATCAAAGTTCCAGTGGAAGATGTGAAAAAGGTTGAACCACCTAAGGGGCACTAAATAAACAAGGGCCTACCTCCCTCGAATAATTTTTTCAGCCTTGAAGTTATCGACTTATCTGTGCCATAATTTATCTCTTCGCAAGATACTGCCCGGGTGGTGAAATTGGTAGACTCAGGGGACTCAAAATCCCCCGCCGCAAGGCGTGCCGGTTCGAGTCCGGCCCCGGGCACCAGCTACGGGAACCCAGCAGCCATGCGGGTTTCAAGCGAATCAAGGCCAACCCTCACCGGTTGGCCTTTTTTCTTGTTCAAGCTCTTACAGACTGTTTACAGACTGTGATGGCGAAGTATGGTCAGCCTGACGCGCAGGCAATTCCCCCAAATGCCAGATGACACGCAATTACACGAGCTGTAACCGAATTGCCGTCACCACGCAAGGCTGCTTGTCAGTTCTCTCCCTCAGGGCAAACCAACCCTGAAAAGGTGGCGCTCAAACGGCTTTGGCTGCTGTTACGCAAGAAACCAAAATGACAGAGGGTTCGACGCTGAGAAAAGTGTGGCGCCTTCCGTTCAGGTTGCCACCATGCGCAAAGGAGTTGCGAGCACGTGGCAAAGCGCGTGACGTATTTTTTGCGCGGGCAGGTCCATTACAATCGACGAATTTCCAAGAGCCTAAGCTCGGCATTTGGAACAGAACCATGCATGGGCTGCTCTTTGCGCCAACTGCATGGGATTCAGACTGGGTCCACTCATTTTCAACCTGAGGAAATACGATGACTTCAAAATTTTCAACCACACGCCGTGTATTCATGATGCAAACAGCCGTGGCCACCTCAGCCACTTTGCTGGCCGTCAACGCGCAAGCTCAAAGCATGGTTGCCGAAACCGACCCTCAAGCAGCGACACTGGGCTACAAAGCCGATGCCAGTAAAGTCGATAAAACCAAACAACCCAAATTCGCTGCGGGCCAAGCTTGCAGCAGTTGCGCGCTCTACCAAGGGCCGGCCCTTGGTAGAGCGCGCAACTGCTG
>JBAXOC010000314.1:0-2210 GCA_037133455.1 Comamonadaceae bacterium
GTAGACGTTAAAGAAAATTCTGCGCTGAGTTTTTTGACCAGGCTTTCGGATTCACGCACCGAGAGTTTTTTACTTGCGATTTGATTGGCTGCTGTGATTTGGGTGGCGCGGTCTAGCGGGAGCAGTGCCCGTGCGTGGCCCATATCAAGGTCCCCCGCCATCAACATGGTTTGCACGGGTTCGGCCAGATTGAGTAGGCGCATCAAGTTGGATGCGGCGCTGCGCGAGCGGCCCACCGCTTGGGCTGCAGCCTCATGGGTCAGTCCAAACTCTTTGATTAAACGCTGCAAACCTTGTGCTTCTTCCAGCGGATTGAGGTCTTCACGCTGCATGTTTTCTATCAAAGCCATCGCCGCTGCGGCTTCGTTAGGCACATTGCGCACCAACACCGGCACGCGCTCAAGCCCTGCTAACTTAGCCGCACGAAAACGCCGCTCGCCGGCAATGATTTCAAAAACGGGGCGGTTAGAGCCCGCGCTGCGGTGCGGCTTGGCTTGGTCTTCATCCAATTGGCGAACCAAGATGGGCTGCATGATGCCTTGGGCCTTGATGCTTTCTGCCAGCTCGTACAAAGCGCCTTCATCCATGTGCGTGCGTGGCTGGTAAACACCCGCGACCAAGTCGCCCAAAGGCAAGCTCGTGGGCAATTGCGCATCGGCACCATCCTCCAAAACCAGATCTTTGACCTTGGGACCGAGCAAGGCCTCTAAGCCCATTCCAAGTCCTTTTGGTTTTTTAGTCACCATGGTGGCATTCCTTATTTTTATAACAATGATTGAAGAAGCGCTCGGCCTTCTGGCCAGTTGCCCAAATTTGATTCGGCATTGATGTGCCCTACGTGTCCGCAGTCTTGCCACTGCGAGCCCCATGCATCAGCGAACGCTTTAGCACGCTCCAGACTGCAATAAGGGTCGTTGTGACTGCCAAGCAAATGGCTTTTAAAGGGCAAGGGCCGCATCACTATGGGCGACCAGCTTTTTAAAACCGGTTGCAGCTCCTCACGCTCGGCATCTCCGGGGGCAACCAATAGCGCGGCGCTGACCAAATGGGTGTGGCGTGAATGCGCCGCCCACGCAGCAACCAACAAACAACCCAAACTGTGCGCGACTAAAACGCTAGGCCCTTTTTGACTCAGAAGCACGTCTTCCAAGCGGGCGATCCAATCGCCCCGCAGGGGTTTCATCCAGTCGTGTTGCTCCACGCGGACATCCCCAAAATGCTGCTCCCATCGGCTTTGCCAATGGTCGGGGCCCGAGTTTTGCCAACCCGGCAAAAGAAGTACCTGCGCGTCGGTCATCCCATTGCAGCGATACGCTGAACCATCTCTTGGGCAAAGGTCACAAAGGCTTGCGCGCCCTTGGAGGCAGGATCAAACACCACGCCAGGCAAACCGTAACTTGGCGCTTCGGCCAAGCGCACATTACGCGGGATCACGGAATCAAACACTTTGTCGCCAAAGTGGGCTTTGAGTTGGTCGCTGACTTGTTGTTGCAAAGTAATGCGGGGGTCAAACATGACACGCAGCAAACCAATGATTTGAAGATCATCGTTGAGGTTGGCTTTGACTTGTTTGATCGTGTTCACCAAATCGGTCAGTCCTTCGAGCGCGAAGTACTCGCACTGCATCGGCACGATCACTCCGTGGGCACAGCACAAACCGTTGAGCGTTAGCATCGACAAAGACGGCGGGCAATCGATCAGCACAAAGTCATACTCTGTACTCACCGCTGCCAAGGCGGTCTTCAAGCGCCGCTCGCGCCGCTCAAGCTCGACCATTTCTACCTCCGCACCTGCGAGCTCGCGGTTGGCGCCCAAGATGTCATAGCTGTAGTCTGTTCCCACTAATTTATCGCTGCGTTGTCGGGCTTCCGCAATCGAGGCAGACTCCAGCAACACGTCGTACACCGTCAGCTCCAATGTTCGCTTGTCCACGCCCGAGCCCATGGTGGCATTGCCCTGGGGGTCGAGGTCAATCATCAACACGCGCTGCCCCACTTTAGCCAAACCAGCGGCCAAGTTCACTGTGGTCGTGGTTTTACCGACGCCGCCCTTTTGATTTGCAACACAGAATATTTTGGCCATGGGTTTAGTTCACAAGATAAAGGAAAAGAAGGGAAAGGGTTTCACGTGGAACACAGCGCCGCTTACTGCGATGCCAACAACTTCACACCAAAACCGATTAAAAAGACGCCCGCTGTCTTCTCTAAAAC
>JBAXOC010000315.1:0-2205 GCA_037133455.1 Comamonadaceae bacterium
GGGGGGATGTGAAAGGCTTTGTGAATAAAGAGCCAGGCTCGGCGAATTCATTGCCTTTCGAGCAAAACGTGAACCTTCTGCGAGCGAGCATGGAAGTCAGCCGATGGCTTCATGAAATGCCCAAACCCACCTTGGCTGTTATTTCTGGCCCTGCTGCGGGTGCCGGTCTTTCATTGGCTTTGGCCTGCGATCTTCGGATCGCTGCAGACGACGCCAAACTCACCACCGCCTTCTCCAAAATTGGGCTCTCTGGTGATTTTGGTGGCAGTTATTTTTTAAATCATTTAGTCGGGGCAGCCAAAGCCCGTGAGATGTACTTCACAGGCGAGGTGGTATTGGGAGCACAAGCAGCGCTTATAGGACTCGTGAACCGGTCAGTTCCCAATGATCAACTGGCCCCAGCGGCTCACACTTGGGCGCTTGAGCTGGCCGCTTTACCCACCTTGGCTATTGGTTACATGAAACGCAACCTCAATGCGGGTTTGCGGGGCTCTTTGTCAGAGGTTCTTGACTTAGAAGCGATACACATGATTCGCACTTTTGAAACTGAAGACCATAAAGCAGCGGCCATCGCGTTTGTTGAGAAAAAACTACCGCAATTTCTCGGCCATTGACTGCACTATCATCCGGAATACGAGTTTTCACCCTCCCCTTTTTGATAAGAAAGATACGCAATGACTAATTTAGCATTACCTCCAGAGTTTTCTAAAGTACGCATGCAAGAAGTGTTTGATCGGCAAGCCGCTACCGCCTTGCGACTGCGCAGCTCAACCGCAGATGAGCGCATCGCAAAAATTCGCAAGTTACGTGATGCCGTCATTGCCCATACGGAAGATTGCTACCGCGCTGCCTACGCCGACTTTAAAAAACCACCGGGCGAAGTCGACTTGGCTGAAATATTGCCTATTTGCGTTGAAGCCAATGATGCGATTCGCAAGCTCAAAAAATGGATGAAGCCCGCCTACGTCTGGCCTACGCTCTTAACGGGCGGAACACGCAGCCACGTTCAGTACGTACCGCGCGGTCGTTGTCTGATCGTCGGGCCTTTTAACTACCCCATTAACTTAACGCTGGCACCTTTGGTATCTGCCGTTGCAGCGGGTAACACAGCGATCTTGAAGCCCTCAGAGTTAACACCCCACATGTCGGCCTTGATTGCCAAGATCGTAGGCGAGGTTTTTTCTGAAGACGAAGTTGCGATTTTCCAAGGGGAAGCCGATGTAGCCCAAGCGCTTCAGGAACTTCCTTTTGACCATATTTTCTTTACCGGTAGCCCTGCCATTGGAAAGCTCGTCATGGCCGCAGCCGCCAAGAATCTCACCAGCGTCACGCTCGAACTCGGCGGCAAAAGCCCGACCATTGTGGATGCCAGCGCCAACCTCAAACTGGCCGCCAAAAATATCATGTGGGCTAAGTTTGCTAATTCAGGCCAAACCTGTATCGCCCCTGACCATGTCTTTGTTCACGAAAGCATTAAAGACCAATGGGTTGATATCTGCCGTGAAGAACTGAAAAAAGCCTATGGCAACAGTTTGGCCGACCAACAAAACAGTCCTCATCTGGCGCACATGGTTAACGCCCGCCACACCGGCCGCGTCAAAGCACTCCTTGAAGATGCGACGGCACACGGAGCTCGCTCATTGACAGGCGGCGGCATGGGAGAGTCCGATTGCTTTATCCAGCCGACGCTGTTGGACAAGGTTCCAGACGCCGCTCGCGTGATGCAAGAAGAAATTTTTGGACCCTTGCTGCCTATCATCGGCTTTACTAATCTAGACGAAGTCATTGAGCGCATCAACGCAGGGCCTAAACCGCTGGCTCTGTACGTTTACAGCAAAACCGAAAAAAATATTGATGCTGTTTTAACCCGCACCGTCTCAGGCGGGGCTTGCGTGAATCACTCCCTCATGCAGTTCTTACAAGGGAATCTGCCTTTCGGTGGAGTGAACAACTCCGGTATTGGCAATGCCCATGGGCATTACGGATTTAAAGCCTTTAGCCATGAACGCGGAGTGGTTCGAACCCAGTTCTCTTTTGCAGCGACCCTTTTCTCTGCTGGCGAAGTACCACCGATCATTCGTAAATTAATGCGTTCGGCTTTCAAAATCCTGTAAGCGGCATGAGCGCCAAAAAGGCGCTCATGTTTTCACTGGATTTTGGAATAAACGCGAAAAAGCAATTACATTTATGCTTTTCAATGTCTTA
>JBAXOC010000316.1:0-2196 GCA_037133455.1 Comamonadaceae bacterium
AATCAGGAAGGCGCGCCATGGTGCCGTCGTCTTTCATGATTTCGCAAATCACTGCCGAGGGCGTGCAACCCGCCATGGCCGCTAAATCACAACCGGCTTCGGTATGACCTGCGCGCATCAGAACGCCACCGTCCACAGCCTGCAAGGGAAAAATATGGCCGGGCTGAACCAGGTCTTTCGCAACGGCGTTTTTGGCAACCGCCGCTTGCACCGTGCGGGAGCGGTCTGCCGCTGATATCCCGGTGGTGACACCTTCGGCGGCCTCAATGGAAACAGTAAAAGCAGTTTCGAGTTTGGTACCGTTACGCGCGACCATGGGTGGGAGTTTCAGGCGTTCGCAGCGTTCGCGGGTGAGCGTCAGGCAGATCAAGCCGCGTCCAAAACGGGCCATGAAATTAATCGCTTCGGGCGTGACATGGTCGGACGCTAAAACCAAGTCGCCTTCGTTTTCGCGGTCCTCTTCATCCACCAAAATCACCATTTTTCCCGCCCGCATGTCGGCCACGATGGCTTCAACGGGGGAAATAGCAACGAGATGGGTTGGGGCGGCGGATACTGTCATCGACAACTTTCGGATAAGGGGCGCTTTAACAAGCCTCACATTATCGCCGCAATAGGTTTTTGACTCGTTCAGTCGTCTAGCGACGCGCTCCACCTGGCGTTGAGCCCTTTTTGCAGGTCGCGGCGGTCGCGTTTGGTCGGGCGGCCATGGCCAATTGCCAAGGCGGGCTCGGTATGCAATCGGTTGTGCTCGGCCAATTGGAGACGGGTTTGAATACTCTCCTGCGTCTCCTCGTAAAGCTGCTGCGCAACGGGGGCAGAGCCGCGTTTATCGCTCACACCTTTGACAATCAGCGTGCGCTTGACTTGGGCTTGCCATACGGTCAGCGTGATTCCCGCGCGAACTTCAAAGGAGGGTTTGACATCGCGCTGCCCGACTTGGACATGCCCCTTGCTCACCTCTTGCGTTGCGAGCGAGCGGGTTTTGAAAAAACGCGCAGCCCAGAGCCATTTGTCAATGCGAATGCTTTCCATCGTGCAGGGCCAGTCCTAAGTGGGTTTTACGGGCAGGCGAACCAGGGCGTCTAAACCCACCAAACGACTGCCGTCAAATCGGTTTTCTAAGCTGATCTCTCCGCCTAGGGCTAAGACCATTTCCCGCGCGATAGTGAGGCCAAGTCCTGAGCCAGATGCAGGCCGCTCAGTAGCGAAGGGTTGAAATAAACGTGTTCGTTGGGCTGTGTCCATTCCTGGGCCAGAGTCTGAAATTAACAGTACGGCGTGTGCCCCTTTTTGCCGCACATCAATCCTCAAACCGCCGCCCTTTGGGCAATGGCGAATGGCATTGTCAAGGAGGTTGCGGGAGATTTCACGCAAGACCCACGCATGGGCGAAGACGGTGCAGGGTTGGGTTTCAATCTCAAAGTCCAAAGACTTGTCTGCTATCAAAGGAGATAAATCCAAAGCAATCTCCCGCACCGAGGGCGCCCAATCCAACCATTGGTAATCTTTTTGCTGGCGCACTTGTTCAATCTTGGCCAAAGACAGCATTTGGTTGGCCAGTTGCGTGGCCCTATCCACGGTGGCCTCGATGTCTTGAAGCGCCAGGTCGGGGGCAAGATCCCCACGCCGGGCGGATTGCACTTGCAGTTTCAAAACTGCCAGAGGGGTTCTAAGTTGGTGGGCGGCGTCCCGCACAAACCGTTTTTGGTTTTCCAACAGGTGCTCGAGGCGTTGCATCACTTGGCTAGTGGCTTGGGTCAACGGTCGTAACTCGCGGGGAAGATCTGACTCGTCAATCGCACTGAGATCGTCTTCTTTTCGAATGGACAAAGCTTGGCTGAGCCTGCGAACGGGCCGTGTCACCCTTTGAACGACAAACACCACAACGCCTGCAATGACAGCGATAAGTGCTGCTTGCCGAAGCAAGGTATCGATCAAAATTTGCTGGGCCAGCGTTTGCCGAAGTTCTAGGGTTTCGGCCACTTGCACCATCGCCATCGCGCGTTCGCTGCCAGTAGCAACCGGCTGTAATAAGACGGCAACTCGCACCGGTTCATCGCCTAAGCGGGCGTCGTAAAAATCGACCAATGCGGCATAGGGTCCTTGGTCAGGCAATCGTCCTTGCCACGCTGGCAGGTCTTGTGCGCCGTCAATCCACCGTCCTTTGGCGTCAGACACGCGGTAGGTCATCCG
>JBAXOC010000317.1:0-2194 GCA_037133455.1 Comamonadaceae bacterium
AAAGTACTGCCCAAACCGGCGAAACGGAGCAAAGGCTTCGGAACGCACCATGTTGAAAAGATTGGGGTACTGCAATGCAGAGTTGTAGATCGGTAGATTGAAAACCGCGTTATCGCTGTCTTTACCCGCAACACGCTGGGCCAAGCGTTTACCGGCCCAGGTTGAAAAGGCAACGCCGTTGCCGCCGTAGCCCACCGCATGCCACACCGTTTGTAGTGGGTCGGGGCGTGCGATGCGCGGCATCATGTCGTGGCTGACGTCGACCCAGCCCCACCAGGAGTAGTCAATTTGAATGCCTGCCAAAGGCGGGAACTTACGCGCTATCGCGTCGGTTAAAAGTTTCAAATGCTGCGGATCTTCAGCATCGGCCCCAGTGATGGAGCTGCGGCTTCCCAATTGCAAACGGTTGTCGTTCAAGAGCCGGTAGTAAAAACGCAGCGTGCGCGTATCGGTCATGAACGTCTGCGACCGGAAATTGGTGGCTTTGATTTCAGCGTCTGTCAGCGGTCGGGTCACGACTGAGTTAGAAAGAATCGGCAGAATTTTGTTTTTAAGCAGCGGCGTCATTTGCTGCCCGGTATAGCCGCCGGTACAAATTGCCACCCGCTTTGCGCGAACGATGCCACCGGGGGTTTGCAAATGGTGGATCCCGTTAATCGTTTGCCATCCTTGCACGGGGCTGGCCGGGTGTACCTTCGCGCCAAGGGAGCGCGCTTTGCGCATGATCTCGAACGTAAATTTAAGCGGATGAACGCCTACGCCATCGGGCTCCCACATCGCGCCTTGGGCATCGCGCTCATCACAAAACTGTTCCTGAAATTCTTCTTTGCTGAGCATCTTGGCTTGGTAGCCGAAGATGTCGCGGCGAACCCGGGTCTGCTCTTTAAGGTAAGCCACTTTTTCAGGGCGGTGCGCTACGTACAAGTGGCCGCCGTCGTGGGCATCGCAATTGAATTCACGCGTAAGCGCTTTGAAGTTTTCAAAGCCGGTTCGAATTTCAGTGTCGAGCTTTTTAGCTGTGTCGATACCCCAGCGATCGATCCACTGCGAGCGCGTTAAGCGCCCGCTGGCGTTTTGGCCTTGGCCGCCGCTGCGACTGGAGCAGCCCCACGCGGTTTGGTTGGCCTCTAAAACCACAGCCGCAATCCCATGCTCCTGCGCCAAATAAAGCGCCGTCGACATTCCGGTGGACCCCGACCCAATGATTGCGACGTCGACATCAATGTCGTGTTGAATCGGCCCGTCGTCTTGCGGCGCTGGGCCTGCGCTGGCAACCCAGTACGTGGGCGCGTAATCGCGGCCTGCACCCGGCGATTTTGCGACCAAGGGGTCGTATTGGGGGTCGTATCGGGTGGACTGCGGTGGGCTAGAAGTCAGCATGGCAAAGTGCCTTGGTAATTATTTGGAAGCGGGGATGTTGGGCCGCGCTTTGCGAAACGCGTTTTTCACGGTGATCTTTCCGTTCTTAAACGTGAAAATGTCAACGCCGTCGGTCTCTACGCGACTTCCGTCAGCGGCCGTTCCAGTGAAGGTCCATTGCGATACGCCAAAGTCACCTTGAACAAAGTGCACACCGTTGCTCCAATGGGCATCAGGCAAGGCAGCCCATGCGCCGGCAAACGCTTTGCGAACGGCATCGGGTCCGACGTGGCGGGCGCCACACGCATCAGGACCACCAGCGGTCATAAAGACACAGTCATCACTCATAAATTGCATGAGTCCATCAACGTCATGGCGGTTCCATGCGTCGCTGAATGCGGCCAGGGTGGCTTCGGTAATGGGTGCGTGGGACAAGGGCGGCTCCAAGGGGAAAGGTAAGCATTTCAGAATAGGGTTTTTGGGGCCAGTGTGGTAGAGCCAGATCAGGGGTTTCAGCCAAGCCAGCGGTCGCGTTGGCGCTGGTAAAAAAGGGAACTGGACCTGTATTGGACCCACCTTGGACCTATCTATCTGGCTCTGCATATACTCCACAGAATCATGAGCAGCCTGCACCGCACCAAAGACGCCCAATGGGAAAGCCTTTTTGCTTTGCCTGATAAGCCCGCCTTGCCTTTACAGCAGCGCCTGCGTTTGTCCGTCGTTCAAGCGATTTTGGATGGGCGTTTGCCCGTTGGGGCCTTGTTGCCATCGTCACGTGAATTGGCCAAAGTCTTAGGTTTAAGCCGCAATACCGTGACAGCGGCGTATGCGCAGT
>JBAXOC010000318.1:0-2173 GCA_037133455.1 Comamonadaceae bacterium
GGCCTGGATTGCGGGTTCCTTCTTGGTTTTAACGTTGGTCTTGTACGCAGGGGTTGGGGTGTATGGCAGAACAGCCAGCGCCAACGAATACTACGTTGCCGGACGAAGGATTCCTGCGGTGTACAACGGTATGGCGACTGCCGCTGATTGGATGAGTGCCGCATCGTTCATCAGCTTGGCGGGTGGTTTGTATTTGCAGGGCTTCTCTGGCATGGGCAATCAACCTGGCGGCCTGGCTTATGTTCTCGGTTGGACAGGCGGATTTTGTCTGTTGGCGCTTTTGGTGGCGCCTTATTTGCGAGAGCTCAATCTTTATACGGTTCCCGATTATTTTGCTTTGCGTTTCGGCGGACGTTGGCCTCGCATTATTGCGGCTGTTGCAGCTGTTCTTTGTTCGTTTACTTATGTTGTCGCTCAAATTTATGGCGTGGGGCTGATCACTTCAAGGCTCACTGGATTGCATTTTGAGATTGGAATCTTGTTGGGTCTGGGCGGAGTTTTGGTGTGTTCTTTTTTAGGCGGCATGCGGGCGGTCACCTGGACTCAGGTGACGCAATATGTCGTCATTATTTTGGCTTTCTTGATTCCTGTGTCTTGGTTGTCTTATAAGCAAGTGGGTAATCCCATCGCGGCGTGGGCTTACGGACAACAGTTACCAAAAATTACTGCGATTGAGCAGCGTCTTCTGGACTCACCGCAAGAAAAAGAAGTAATTGCCATCTATGGACAGAGAGCCCAGGCCTTAGAGAGCAAGCTCATCGATGTTCCAACCTCTTTGCAAGCGCAGCGATTGGAGTTGCGAAGAAAATTAGAGGAATTAGGAAGTTCTCAAGCCAATGCGGACCGTGTCTCAGCGATTCGAAAGGAGTTGGCGGCCTTGCCGAAAGATACCAATGCGGCCCGACAGCTTTGGACACAGCAACTGGAAGAAAACCGCGAGCGTGCAAAACCCATGGGCGGGCTGCCCCAACATACCCAAGCGTTTGCCGGCGATCCCGAGGGTTCGACGGAAGAGCAAAATTTGTTCCAGTCTTCACGTGCGAATTTTTTAGCGCTCATGTTTTGTTTGATGGTGGGAACGGCGGGTTTGCCGCATTTGTTGACGCGTTTTTTCACCACTCCCTCTGTCAAACAAGCGCGAACGTCTGTTGCGTGGTCATTGGGGTTTATTGCGCTGTTGTACCTGGCCGCCCCTGCCTTGGCCGTCTTGGTGAAGTATGAAGTGTTGGCCCATTTGGTGGGACAGCCTTTTGACCAGTTGCCCGCATGGCTTGCCCAATGGTCGCGGGATCCAACCTTGATTTCCTACTCGGATGTGAATGGCGATGGGGTGTTGCAGTTTGCAGAATTGAAGATTAGCGCGGACGTGATCATGCTGGCTACCCCAGAAATTGGAGGCTTGCCCTACGTGGTTTCTGTTTTAGTCGCCGCAGGCGGCTTGGCTGCGGCGCTATCTACGGCTGACGGATTGTTGTTGACGATTGGCAATGCGCTGGCACACGATATGTATTTTGATGGCAACAACAACCCCGATAAATCGATGCGGCGCGTGATGTGGTCTAAATTTGCGCTGCTGGTGGTTGCCTTGCTTGCGGCGTATGCAGCTGCCCAAAGACCAGGCGGCATTTTGTATTTGGTCGCCGCCTCGTTTTCTCTGGCTGGCGCGGCCTTGGTGCCTGCGATGGTCTTAGGAATTTTTTGGCGGGGAGCGACCCATGCGGGCGCAGTCATGGGCATGTTGACGGGCTTGGGCGTCACTTTGTATTACATGGTCATCAACCACGCGGTGTTTCGCAGGGCGTTTGAGCTAAGCGGCCACGGCATGTGGTGGGATATTCAGCCTATATCGGCAGGTATTTTCGGTGTGCCAGCGGGGCTTGCTGCAACGGTGCTGTTTAGCCTGATTACCCAGCGAAAAGCCGACGAGACATAACGATTCCATCCCTCTGGAGTCCTCGTAACCCGGCTTAGCCACCTCAGAGCGGTTTTGAGGCTATAATCATAGGCTTCGCCTTGCTGCACCTCAATTAGACGCTGAGGGTAGCTTTTTCATCCCAAATTCTGGGTAATCCACAAGGAGTATCAATGCGTCATTACGAAATCATTCTCATGATCCACCCGGATCAGAGCGAGCAAGTTCCAGCCATGCTGGAGCGTTACAAGGGCATGATCA
>JBAXOC010000319.1:0-2168 GCA_037133455.1 Comamonadaceae bacterium
CAGCCACGATCGGTGACAGCACAGGAGGACCAGGCGGAACTTCTACAACCTTGACGTTGGCTCCGCGCAGTAGGCCGATGCGCTGTAACTCTGGGCGTACGCGTGTGGCAATCGCGTGGCTTTGGTCACTGCGCTCGTGCTTATCGAGAAGATTGACTTGAATATCTCCCACCTCACCTCCAGAACGCAAATAGTATTGGCGCACCAGCCCATTAAAGTTAATGGGCGCCGCTGTTCCCGCATACGCTTGGTAATCGGTGACCTCGGGTACGGTTGCCAAGTAAGCACTGAGTTCATGCAAAACGGCTGCAGTCTCTTCTAATGGTGTACCCACTGGCATATCCACCACCACTTGGAATTCTGATTTATTGTCAAACGGAAGCATTTTCAAAAGCACCACGCCGGTGGCTGGCAAGGCGACTGAGATTGCAATTAAAACTGCAATACCTATCCCTAAGATGCCGCGGTTTTTTCCTCCTGATTTTTCATCAAGCAAGGGGCCAAATACACGCTCAAACAACGGCGTTAATTTCGCACTCAATCCCGAAGTCGGATGCTCACCGGTGGAATGATCGCCCTTTTTGGGTGTGCTTTCCTTCATCCAGATTCGCGCCAACCAGGGTGTCACCATAAACGCGATTGCTAGCGATAAGAGCATCCCCATGCTGGCGTTGATAGGAATAGGACTCATATAGGGCCCCATTAACCCTGATACAAAAGCCATCGGAAGCAGTGCGGCGATCACAGTGAAGGTTGCCAAAATCGTTGGGCCACCCACCTCATCCACTGCGCCGGGAATCAATTGGGCCAGTGTCTTTTCAGGGAAAAGCTGCTGATGGCGATGGATGTTTTCGACCACCACGATGGCATCGTCCACCAAAATACCGATTGAAAAAATCAAAGCAAAGAGTGAAACTCTATTGAGAGTGAAACCCCACGCCCAAGACGCAAACAAGGTCACAGTCAAAGTCAAAATAACGGCTACACCCACAATGGCAGCTTCTCGTTTTCCCAATGCCAAAAATACCAACGCAACGACCGAAGCTGTTGCAAACAATAATTTTTGGATCAATTTCTGTGCTTTAGCATCGGCCGATGCGCCGTAGTTGCGCGTTTCCGCGATTTCTACCGTCTCAGGAATTACCGTATTACGCAGTTGATCAACTCGGCGCATGACTGCGTTGGCCACATCAATCGCGTTTTCACCCGATTTCTTAGTGATGCTTAAAGTAATGGCTGGGTATTCACCGCCACCTGATTTTTCGGACTTTCCGTGCCATACGTAACGGGCAGCTGGCAAAGCGCCATCTTGAACCACAGCGACATCGCGCATGAATACCGGCTTACCGTTGTGAACTCCCACAACCAGATCCGCCACATCTCTTGCATCTTGTAAAAATGGCCCAGATTCAATTGCAGTGCTTCGGTTTCCATGGATAAGATCTCCCACTGGAAGTCCTGAATTGGCGGACTGCAAGGCGTTTTGCATCTCGCTGGCACTTACTCCTGCACCCGCCATTCGTGCCGGATCCAATTCCACCATGACCGCCCGTCCAGGGCCACCCACAGTCTGAACTTCACGTGTTCCACTTACCCGTTTGAGATCGGCCTCCATGCTGTGCGCAACCCGCTCTAAATCTAACGCACCCGTTTCAGGGTCTTTGCTAAACAGCGTTAAGGTCACTATGGGAACATCATCAATGCCTTTGGGTTTGATGATGGGTTCCATCACACCCAAATTCTTGGGCAACCAGTCTGTGTTCGATCGCAATGTGTCGTGTAAGCGCACCAAGGCTTCTGTACGTGGAACACCCACTTTGAATTGCACCGTCAAAATGGCCAAGCCCGGACGCGACAATGACATGACGTGCTCGGTTCCCGCCATTTGCGAAAGCACCTGCTCTGCTGGGGTGGCAACCATCTGTTCCACATCCGCCACACTGGCCCCGGGGAACGGGATCAAGATATTGGCCATGGTTACATTAATCTGCGGCTCCTCTTCGCGCGGTGTCACCAGAACCGCAAATGCGCCTAGCAACAGGGCCATCAAGGCCAATAGCGGCGTGATGTGGGCTTTTTGAAATGCTGCCGCAATACGGCCCGAAATTCCTAAATGAGGGTGTTTCATTTCAACGCACCTTTGCTGCGGCTTGTGGATCAGTAGCTAC
>JBAXOC010000320.1:0-2165 GCA_037133455.1 Comamonadaceae bacterium
CCCCCATCGCTGCGGTAGCCCCCACCATGGTGAGCGAGACTTGCAGCAACCCTAAGCCAAACACATGTTTGCGCATGGCATTGAGCTTGGGCAAGTTGAATTCCAGCCCAATGACAAACATCAGGAAAACCACCCCGTATTCACCCAAGTGACCCACGGCGACGCCGTCTTTAGATAGCGCCAATGCGTGCGGTCCCAAAGCCACACCCACTGCCAAATACCCCAACATCGGTGGTAGTTTGAGCGTACGGCACAGCACGACACCTGACACCGCAGCCAGGAGGTAAAGCAAAGTAATATCAAGAGCGCCCATGCATCGATACTATCAAGACCCGCGCGCTCTATAAAATAACCCGATGACTTCCACATCCCCCAAGGCAGATTCAACATCCAGTGCGGCAGCGGCAAACCGGGCAAGCGCCTTAGCCCACGCCACCTTTGACATTGAAGCGGCCGCGGTGTTGGGGCTCAAAGCCCGCTTAGACGAAGGGTTTCCCCGCGCCGTATCGATGATGCTGGCCACCAGCGGACGCGTCGTCGTGATGGGCATGGGTAAAAGCGGTCACGTCGGCCGAAAAATCACCGCCACCTTAGCCTCGACTGGAACCCCTGCACTCTTTGTTCACCCCGCAGAAGCCAGCCACGGCGACCTGGGCATGATCACCGCCACGGATTTGGTGTTGATGATTTCCAACAGCGGTGAATCACAAGAAATGAGTGTCATCTTGCCGGTGCTTAAACGCCTTGGCGCCCCTTTGGTAGCGATGACCGCCAATGGCGATTCAAGCATGGCGCAACACGCCGCCGTTTGGCTCAACACTGCTGTCGATATCGAAGCCTGTCCGTTGAACCTGGCACCTACGGCCAGCACCACCGCACAACTGGCCATGGGCGACGCTCTAGCCGTGGCGTTGCTTGACGCACGCGGCTTCAAAGCAGAAGATTTTGCCCGCTCCCACCCTGGCGGCGCTTTGGGGCGCAAACTGCTGACGCATGTGAGTGATGTGATGCGTACCGGTGACGCGGTTCCGCACGTCGCGCCTTCGGCAACTTTTACCGCTTTGATGCGCGAGATGAGCGCCAAAGGGTTAGGCGCCACTGCGGTGGTGGATCAGGACCAGCGCGTAGTGGGTATTTTTACCGATGGCGATTTACGTCGTTGGGTGGAGCAAGGCGTTGACCTGCGCAGTAAAACCGCCCAAGATGTGATGCACCCAAAACCCGCAACGCTTTTGCCGACTGCGTTGGCCGTTGATGCGGCTGAGCTCATGGAAAGCCTGCGTATCACCAGCGTGTTGGTGGTTGATGCACAAGGCCGATTGTGCGGCGCTCTCAACAGCAACGATCTCATGCGGGCCAAGGTCATCTAATGCAAGCCACGCTCAACTTTCCCCCTGAGTTACTGCTTCAGGCGCAGAACGTCAAAGTCCTTTTTTTAGATGTGGATGGTGTTTTGACCGACGGCGGCTTGTTGTACTCTGACACCGGCGAAACGCTCAAACGTTTCAACACCTTGGACGGCCACGGTCTCAAGATGTTACAAAAAGCCGGCATCACGCCCGCCGTCATTACAGGACGCGATTCTCAGCCGCTGCGTGCGCGCTTGGCTGCCCTCGGAATTATCCACGCCCATTACGGGATTGAAGATAAGCGCCCCGCGGCTGAACAAACACTGAAAGACCTGGGATTGAACTGGGACCAAGCTGCGGCCATGGGTGACGACTGGCCTGATCTGCCGATGATGCGACCCTGCGCTTTCGCTGCCGCCCCTGCCAATGCGCACACAGAAGTTTTAGCTTGTAGCCACTTCGTGAGTCGCCTGCAGGGTGGGCACGGCGCTGTTCGCGAAGTGTGTGATCTGTTGATGGTTGCCAGCGGACGATACGCCGATTTACTCGGAGCGTACCTCGCGTGACAAACCGGTGGTTTCGCTTTTGGGATTGGCTGCTGCTCTACCTTCCAGCTATGCTTATGGCCGTACTTGCCTTGGGTTCGTATTGGTTAGTGCGCACCACGCCGCCCTCTGAATCAGCGCCTGTTCCCACGCTGCTTAGCCACACGCCTGATTACATGATGGATGGGTTTTCTGTTCAGTCGTTTGACACCGCGGGGCGGCTGCGCTCGATTGTGAAGGGCACCCAAGCGCGGCATTACCCAGATACCCA
>JBAXOC010000321.1:0-2158 GCA_037133455.1 Comamonadaceae bacterium
TCGAAAATCGGACGTTCACCTTTGTAATGCTGGAGTTTTTGGGCCGCCATAGGCATGAACTCAGCACCAAAAGCGTGCAAAGCCTCAAACTGTTCCCGCGAATCGACGCGAATGGTTTGGGTCCCCTCCCCCACCAAATCGCGCAAAACACGTTGTAATAAATTGAGATCTTGGTGAAGCAAACTTTGCGCTGGCAAAGTGAGAGACGCCTCTTTAATCCGCGCCCAAGCTTTGCGAAGGTAGGCAATGTCTTCGGCTAACTCGGAATCACTCGCGTCTTCTGCATTGGTCCTCAAAATGAAACCGCCGCCTTGACTACCGCAGAGGGATTGCATGCGGTTTCTAAGCTCTTCGCGCTGAGCAAGTGGGATTTTTTGGGATACACCGATATGGTCATCTTGAGGTAAAAAAACCAACAAACGCCCTGCAATGCTGATCTGGGTCGACAGCCGGGCCCCTTTGCTGCCGATCGGGTCTTTGATGACCTGCACCATCAAGGATTGGCCTTCAAACACTTGGCGCTCTATCGGGGTTTGGGACTGGGTTGCTCGCGCAGCGCTAATCGTCTCCCCTTCTGCTGGGGGATTCCAAACGTCTGCGACATGCAAGAACGCGGCGCGTTCTAAGCCAATGTCAATAAAGGCCGATTGCATCCCTGGTAAAACACGAGAAACTTTGCCAAGGTAAACGTTACCTACCAAACCGCGCTCCAGCGTTCTTTCTACATGCAATTCTTGGACTGCACCATGTTCAATAATGGCCACACGCGTTTCTTGCGGCGACCAATTAATCAATATATCTTGCTGCATGTCTTTATTTTAGGCTCCGTAAAGCCTGCGCCGTCTCAAACAATGGAAGGCCCATGATGCCAGAGTAGCTTCCAGAAATACGAGAAATAAACGCCGCCGCTAGACCCTGCACAGCATAAGCGCCCGCTTTCCCCATCGACTCGCCAGTTTCGATATAACTTGTAATTTCTTGATCGGAAAGTGATGCGAAGGTCACCAAAGAGATGCTGCAAGCGCGGACCGGTTGATTGCTGTGTCCAAAGGAAATAGCTGTCAATACGCGGTGGGTTTGGCCCGAAAGGGCTTTAATCATGTGAGCTGCATCGTCAAAACTCTCTGGCTTTCCGAAAATTTTTCGACCCAAGGCCACGGTGGTGTCAGAACACAAAATGGGCGCTGGAGGTAAGTCTCTGAGTTCTCTGCGGCGGTGGGCGGCAAGCCACTTTAAATCAGTCACGCGCTGCACATATTTTTGAGGTGCCTCATTCGGCAAAACGGCTTCCATCGCTTCCGCGTCCTCACTCGCATCGGGCAAGAGGAGCACATGTTTAACGCCCAACTGGGTTAGCAACTGGCTGCGTCTCGGGCTTTGCGATGCCAAATAAATAAAGTCACTCATGTGAATAGTTTATTCGCGGTGGTAGGGATGGTTGGCGTTGATGGACCACGCTCGGTACAACTGCTCAATCAAAAGAACTCTTGCAAAAGCGTGTGGCAAGGTCAGATCAGAAAGCCGAATTCGCTCATGGGCAGACTGTTTAAACGCAGGACAAATCCCATCTGGCCCGCCGATCACTAAAGCTACATCGCCACCACTGAGCTGCCATTCAGTCAAACGGCCAGACAAAGCCAGGGTGGTTAACTGCGTTCCACGCTCATCAAGCACGACTACTCTTGCACCCTTGGGGATTGCCGTCTCAATACGTGCACGCTCTGCGGCGTAAAGCGTTTCTAATGTTTTAGAACCGCGCGGCTCCGTTTTAACCGCCTTGAGCTCAATTTTGATTTCATGGGGAAAGCGCTTGGCGTAATCATCCCAGGCATGTTGCGCCCAGTCAGGGACCCGCTGACCGACCGCAACAATCACCAAACGCATGGGCGTTTCAACCCTTGCGAACAGGCGCTCGCTTGGTTGCTGGCTTGGCGGCAGATTTGGCCGCAGGTTTCTGTGCGCTCGTTTTGACGATAACTTTCTTCAAAGGAACGACAGACGCTTTCACGGTAGGTCTTTTTACCCCAGCAGATTTGGCAGCCGTTTTTTTAGCCGCCGCAGCTTTAGAAGCCAAATTCTTTTTGATCTGCGCTTTAGAAGGGAACGCCTCAGCGACTCCAATTTTGGCTGCGTTGGAGCGGCGCAAGGTTGTCGCTGG
>JBAXOC010000322.1:0-2141 GCA_037133455.1 Comamonadaceae bacterium
CAGCTTGTAGCGAAAAACTGCGAAGCCAAGGGCTGTCATTCGGACTTCGTTTTCCCGAATTGCTTGCAAAACGTGACCAAACCGCGCATTTAACAGCCGCACCATCAATACCATCGCCATGGCCAGTGCGCCCAAACTGAGGTAATACAGATGGACATCGCTAGAGAGATCAACCCCCCATCCGACCGATGACTTGGCGGCAAGCGATAAGCCGTCGTCTCCCCCATAGGCTTTTAACGAAATGACAAGGTAGTAAAGCATCTGGGCAAACGCCAGCGTGATCATGATGAAGTAGACCCCTTGGGTTCGCAAACTGATCCAACCAATCAGCAGAGAAACCAAGGCAGTGAGGAGAATGGCTAGCGGCCAAGCGATCCACGCGGAGGCAATCCCGTTTTGCATCAGAATGGCAACGCTGTAGGCGCCTATGCCTAAAAATGCGGCGTGGCCAAAGCTCACCATGCCGCCAAATCCCAAGATCAAATTCAAGCTGCTCGCGGCCAAAGCAAATACCAAAACCCGCGTTGCCAAGCCCACATAAAACGTATCACCCACGGAGTAGGCGGCAAGCGGCAATGCCAAAAGCAAAGCCAAAACGGGCAAGGACCATCGAAGCTGCAAGGTGTGGTCCAGCACACTGGGAAGGGGCTTCAAATCATCCATGGCTAGGAAAAAGTCCCCGAGGCTTGAAAAACAAAACGGTCGCCATAAAAATATAAATCAAGATTGATGAGAGGGCTGGCCCGGCATTAGACGCGAACTCTGCGCCAGCCACATTCACCAAGACCAGGGGCAACAGCGTTCTTCCCGCGGTATCAATGCAGCCCACGAGCAGTGCGCCTAAAAGCGCACCGCGTACCGATCCAATGCCGCCGATCACGATCACCACAAAGGCCAAAATCAAAATACTCTCGCCCATACCGACTTGCACCGCCAAAAGCGGTCCCAACATCCCCCCGGCCAAAGCACACAGCGCCGCACCCACACCAAAGACCAGCGTAAACAAACGTTGCACATTGGTTCCCATCGCCATCGCCATTTCGCGGTGCGATGCGCCCGCCCGAACTTGCATTCCGATGCGCGTGTGGGCAATCAACAGGTACAACAAGCCAGCCACCGCGAGACCCACAGCAATCATGAAAAGTCGGTAGGCGGGGTAGGAAAACCCTGTGAAAATTTCAATGGGTCCGGATAACGCCAGCGGAGGGTTGAGTGACAAGGGCTGCGAACCCCAGATCAAACGCACCGACTCGTTGCACATCAGCAAAATCGCAAAGGTCCCTAAGACCTGAGAAACGTGATCGCGCTGGTACAAGCGGCGCAAAATACTGATCTCCAAGAGCACGCCAAACACGGCGGCACCTACCACCCCAAACCCCAAGCCTGCCCAGAAGGATCCAGTTGCAGCAGTGATTGTGGCGATCAGGTAGGCGCCAACCATGTACAAAGAACCGTGGGCGAGGTTGATCATGTCCATGATGCCAAACACCAGCGTCAACCCAGCGGCGAGCAAAAAAAGCATCAAGCCCATTTGCAAGCCGTTGAGCATTTGCTCCAAGATCAAAATCGCATTCATCGCTTCTAACCGCCTCCCTGGCGCGTCTTATGTATTTTGATTAACTTGGCATCTTGCAGCTGCCAGCGTAGGCATCTGCGTGGTTTTTAAAGACGGTTCCAATCGTGCGGTTGGTGATTTGACCCTTGGCGTTTTTGGTGATGACGCGCAAGTAGTAGTCTTGAATAGGGTAATGGTTGACGTTGAATTTGAAGGCGCCGCGCACCGAGTCAAACTTAGCGGCTTCAAGGGCCTTGCGTACCGCCGCCTTGTCTTCCAAATTGCCCTTGCTGTCGCGAACGGCGGCATCAATCAATTTGGCCGCGTCATAGCCTTGGGCTGCGTACAAAGAAGGTAAACGGCCAAACTCTTTTTCAAACGCAGCAACAAATTTTTTGTTGGCAGCATTGTCTAAGTCGTGGGCCCACTGGGACGTATTGAACATTCCTAGCATGGGTTCGCCAACGGCCTTAATCACGTCTTCATCGCCTGAAAAACCTGGGCCAAACAAAGTCATGTCTTTGGATAATCCAGCGCCCACAAATTGCTTGATGAAGTTAATCCCCAAACCGCCGGGCAAGAAGAT
>JBAXOC010000323.1:0-2136 GCA_037133455.1 Comamonadaceae bacterium
CTTCATTGACTTCAATCAAATCCATTTGATCAATACGCAAACCCGCTTTGGCCAAGGCTTTGCGAGCCGCCGGCATGGGGCCAGTCAACATGATGGTGGGGTCTGCGCCGCTGAGCGCGGTGGCAACGATGCGTGCGCGGGGCGTGAGGCCGTGGGCTTTTGCGGCTGCTTCTGAGCCCACCAAAACCGCTGCTGCGCCATCTACGATTCCCGAGGAGTTTCCCGCATGGTGCACATGGTGAATGCGCTCTACCTGCGGGTAGCGGGTGAGTGCCACTTGGTCAAAACCCATCGCGCCCATTTGGTCAAACGCGGGCTTGAGACCTGCGAGGCCTTCTAAAGTGGTATGGGGTTTGATGAATTCGTCTTTGGCCAAAATCACGTTGCCCAATGCGTCTTTGACTGGCAACACCGAGCGGTCAAAGTAACCTTGGGCTTGGGCATGGCTAGCGCGGCGCTGCGACTCCATCGCAAACGCATCGACATCGTGGCGGCTAAAGCCTTCCAAGGTGGCGATCAGGTCGGCTCCAATCCCTTGGGGAACAAACGCGGTTTGCAAATTGGTTTCAGGGTCTTGGGCCCACGCGCCGCCGTCAGAGCCAATCGGCACCCGGCTCATGCTCTCTACGCCCCCGGCGACCACCAAGTCTTCCCAGCCTGAGCGTACTTTCTGCGCCGCCATGTTGACGGCCTCTAAGCCTGAGGCGCAAAACCGGTTGATCTGCACCCCGGCACACTGAAAATCCCATCCCGCTTTAAGCGCTGCGACCTTGGGCAAAACGCTGCCTTGTTCACCGACCGGCGACACCAAGCCCATCACGATGTCATCGACCTGGGCGGTATCAAACTGGTGGCGCTCTTGAAGATCAGTGAGTAAGCCGGCCAAGAGGTTGATGGGTTTTACCTCGTACAAACTGCCGTCTTTTTTTCCCTTGCCGCGGGGGGTTCGGATGGCGTCAAAAACAAATGCTTCAGTCATTCACAGTCTCCAGTGGTGTGGGATCAATAATTCGAGTATATTGCTTTTAACCAAGCAAGCGCTTTGTAAAAATAAATACTTTCATTTTTTCTTTTAAGTCTTTTATCCTTCTAGAGAATTTTTACCATGATTGAACGCACACTTTTTTCCCCTGACCACGAAGCGTTTCGCGACAGCTTCACCCGATTCATTGACAAAGAGATTGCCCCTTTTCACGCGCAGTGGGAAGACCAAGGGTATGTCGACCGGGCTGTTTGGAACAAGGCGGGAGAGAACGGCTTCTTGTGCATGACCATGCCCGAAGAGTACGGTGGCAGCGGGGCGGACAAGCTCTATTCGGTGATTCAGATGGAGGCCTTGGGCAAAGCCGGTTTCTCGGGAATTGGCTACTGCTTGCACAGCGAAATTGTGGCGCCGTATATCGAACACTACGGAACCGACGACCAAAAAAAGCGTTACCTTCCCCGCTTGGCCAGCGGCGAGATGATCGGTGCAATCGCTATGAGCGAGCCTGCAGCGGGTTCCGATTTGCAAGGCATTAAAACCACGGCGGCGCTGCAAGCCGATGGCAGCTATTTACTCAACGGCAGCAAGACATTTATTACCAACGGGTGGCATGCTGATTTGGTCATCGTAGTCGCTAAAACCAACCCGGCTGCCGGTGCCAAGGGCACCAGTCTGTTGCTCATTGAGCGCGGCATGCCTGGCTTCTCGGTCGGAAAGCGACTGAAGAAAATGGGCTTAAAAGCGCAAGACACCTCGGAGTTATTTTTTGACAACGTGCGCGTTCCTGCGGACAACTTGCTGGGCGGCGCGGCCTTGGAAAACAAAGGCTTTATTTGCTTGATGGAGCAGTTGCCTTGGGAGCGTTTGCAAATTGCGATTAGCGCGGTGGCGGCGTCTGAAGCGGCCATTGGCTGGACGGTCGATTACGTGAAAGAGCGAAAAGTGTTTGGCCAACCCATCGCATCGTTTCAAAATACCCGCTTCACCTTGGCCGAGTTACACACCGAAGTGCAGGTGGCGCGGGTTTTTGTGGATAAGTGCACGGAACAGTTGCTGCAAGACAAACTAGACACCGCAACCGCCAGCATGGCGAAATACTGGTGTTCTGATTTGCAGTGCAAAGTAATGGACGAGTGCGTGCAACTGTTTGG
>JBAXOC010000324.1:0-2107 GCA_037133455.1 Comamonadaceae bacterium
CTTGTGCGCCGTCAATCCACCGTCCTTTGGCGTCAGACACGCGGTAGGTCATCCGACTGCGGTTATCGGCTTCAAATGCCTCTAAGGCGGCGTAGGGAATGCGCGTTCGCAACTGCGCTTGGTCTGCGCTACCTTGGATTTCAATGAGCTCACCGATGGCTTTTGCTGACGCCAAGAGGGTTCTGTCATACGCGATGTTGACCGCATTCAAAGTTTGTCGGTACAGGCTCAAGGTATCAATGCCGACGAACAACACAATCGGCACCAAAATACCAATGAGCAAGCTGCGTCTAAGGCTGGTATTGCTCAGTTCTGCCACGATTTATTCGGCCTTGAGTAAGTAGCCCAAGCCGCGAAGTGTGACCAAAGTCACGCCGGCATTGACCAGTTTTTTTCTCAACCGATAAACCACCACTTCAATGGCTTCTAACTGAACGTTCGTTTGGTCTGGGAAAACCAAGTCGAGTAAGCGTTCTTTGGCAACGGCTTGGCCAGGATTTTTCATCAAGGCCGCCATCAACGCAAACTCCCTAGGGCTTAAGTCCATGACCTCGCCTTGAAGGTACAACGCCCGGTTGTCACGGTCTAACCGAAGAGCGCCAAAGGCGCTGGTCTGGTTATCGGTTGGAGCGAGCGCGTTGGACTGCCTTCGGTTCAATGCGTGGACCCGGGCCTCGAGTTCATCGAGGTCAAAGGGCTTGGGCAGGTAGTCATCGGCGCCCGCGTTGAGTCCGAGGATTTTGTCGCCCACCGTCCCCCGCGCTGTCAAAATTAATACGGGCGTGAGAAGACCGGCTTGGCGCGCAATCTTCAAAACCTGTAAACCATCCAGCCCAGGCAAGCTCAAATCCAACACCACCACATCGGGCTGCATCCCTTGCCAAGCCTCCACGGCTTGGTTACCGTTGTCGCACAGTTGAACCTGCATCCTCTTTCTCTCCAAGCTGCGTTTTAAGGTCAGTGCCAGAGCAGGGTCGTCTTCAATCAGCAGCAGTTGCATAAAAAGGAAGGTGGATCGGTTCGGGTTTCCCCTAGGGTATTGGACAGCCGATTGACAGTCTCGCTTGCCATCATAGAGTTGTTTCAAACACCCTCGGGAGAACCTTATGCGTCGCGATACCTTTCTGAAGTCTTTGGCCGCTTTGTCGGTTGCGGGCGCTTTGCCCATGCGTGCATTGGCCGCAAGTAACATCAAAATGATGATTCCAGCCAATCCTGGCGGCGGCTGGGATGGAACGGGACGCGAACTCGGTAAAGCCTTGCTCGATGCCAAAGTAGCCGACACCGTTCAATACGAAAACAAAGGCGGCGCAGCCGGCGCGATTGGTTTGGCGCAGTTTGTGAATTCCGCCAAGGGCGACCCCAATGCTTTAATCATGACCGGCGCTGTGATGGTCGGAGGCATCATTACCGGCAAACCCCAAGTCGGAATGGACCGTATTACCCCCATTGCACGGCTGACCAGTGAATTCAATGTCTTCGTGGTGCCAGCGGATTCACCTTTGAAGACGATGAAGGATGTTGTTGAGCAAATGAAAAAAGACCCAGGTAGCGTCAAGTGGGGCGGTGGTTCGCGGGGATCGACGGAGCATATTTGCGCTTCGATGTTAGCAACACGTGTTGGCGTGGACCCCAAAAAAGTGAACTACGTTGCCTTCCGTGGCGGCGGTGAAGCGACTGCGGCAGTTTTGGGTGGTAATGTCACCGTCGGCGGCAGCGGCTACAGTGAGTTTGCGGAATACATCAAGGCCGGGAAAATGCGCGCTATCGGCGTAACGTCTGAAAAACGATTGCCTGGTATCGCGGTTCCCACCATGCGTGAATCGGGTTATGACGTGGTGTTGGGCAATTGGCGTGCCGTCTACGGCGCCCCTGGAATCACCGATGAACAACGCGCCGCTTTGACGGAAATGGTGGTCAAAGCGACTAAGTCCAAAGCTTGGAAAGAAGCCTTAGATAAAAATGCCTGGACACCTGCACTCTTGACCGGCAAAGCCTTTGACGATTTTGTAGACAATGAGTTTGCAAGCTTGCGCGGCATCATGCACTTGTCTGGCATGTTGTGAATTTTTTTAGCATTAAAAAAAACCAAGAATTTATCCTCAGT
>JBAXOC010000325.1:0-2106 GCA_037133455.1 Comamonadaceae bacterium
GTGATGCTGCGACTGGCCTCCCGTTTGCAAACCCTACGCTATTTCGCTTCCAGCAAATTGCCGGTACCCGCTGGTATGGCCGCTGAGTCATTGCATGTTTTTGCACCTTTGGCCAACCGCTTAGGGATCTGGGAGGTGAAGTGGGAAATTGAAGATTTGGCTTTTCGTTTTTTAGAGCCCGAAACTTACCGTCAAGTTGCAACGTGGTTAGATGAAAAACGCACTGAGCGAGAAGCTGCGGTGGAAAAAATACGTTCGCAATTGGAAACCGAGCTTACCCACCAAGGCATAAGGGCGCAGGTTCAAGGTCGGCCAAAACACATCTACAGCATTGTCAAAAAAATGCGTGGCAAGTCGCTGAATTTTGATCAAGTTTTTGATATTCGCGCATTGCGCATCATTGTTCCTACTGTGCCTGATTGCTATGCGGCTTTAAGCTGGGTTCACAGCCAATTTTCCCCAATGACTGCTGAGTTCGACGACTATATTGCCAAGCCCAAAGGCAACGGTTACCAGTCTTTGCACACCGTGGTGAGAGACTTAGCGGGGCAAGCGATCGAGGTTCAGATTCGCACCCAAGAGATGCACCAGCACTCCGAGTTCGGGGTCGCGGCGCATTGGGTTTACAAGGAGGCCGGCACCAAGGGATATGCCGGTGTGTCTGCGGGTGGGGCGTATGAGGCGAAAATTGCGGTGCTGCGCCAGCTGCTTGCGTGGGAGCGTGACTTATCAGGGGCCGCTGCTGCGCCAAGCCATCAATCGGCCACCATGCTGGACGATCGGATTTATGTGCTCACGCCTGAAGCGGCCATTGTGGAGTTGCCCCAAGGTGCAACTGCCGTGGACTTTGCCTATAGCGTGCACACCAACGTTGGACACCGTTGCCGCGGAGCGCGCATTGACGGTGTGATGGTCCCGCTCAACACGCCGTTAAAAAATGGCCAAACGGTAGAGGTGACTACGGTCAAAGAAGGCGGGCCTTCTCGGGATTGGCTTAACCCCGAGCTGGGCTATTTAGTCAGTCACCGAGGGCGAGCCAAAGTGCGCGCTTGGTTTAACGCCCTGGCCTTAGGAGAAACCGTTGCCAAAGGCCGTGAGCTGGTTGAGAAAATCTTGCAGCGTGAAGGCAGGACCAGTCTTAAATTGGAAGACTTGGCCTCTGATCTCGGATTTAACTCGGCTGAGGACCTGTTTGAAGTGGTCGGCAAAGACGAGTTTTCTTTGCGCAATATTGAAATTCTGCTGCGCCCGGTGGAACCGGTTATTGCACCCGAGGACACTGTTTTATTGCGCAAGCCTCGCCAAACCAGCAATACGGGTAAAGGCGGTGTGTTGGTTGTTGGCGTGGATTCGCTGATGACGCAGCTGGCGAAATGTTGTAAACCCGCCCCGCCGGATGTGATTAGTGGTTTCGTGACCCGGGGCAAAGGCGTGAGTGTGCACCGGGCTGACTGCTCGAATTTGCGCAATATGGCGTTGCGAAGTGCGGACAGGGTGATCGAGGTTCAGTGGGGTGCTAATCAGGGCCATGCGGGGAAAGATGGCAGCGTGTACCCCGTTGATGTTTCTATCGAGGCGGTTGATCGCCAAGGCCTGTTGCGGGATATTTCTGAGGTTTTTACCAAGGAAAAAATGAACGTGATCGGCGTTCAAACCCAAAGCATCAAAGGGATGGCGTGGATGACGTTTACAGTGGAGGTTCCAGACTCAAGCCGTTTACACAAAGTGCTGAGTCTAGTGGGCGAGCTCAATGGAGTACGAAGCGCTCGCAGGCGCTAGGCAAACCCCCAAGGCCGATTATTGCGTTCCAAATATACGGTCGCCCGCATCGCCTAGGCCTGGCAAGATATAGCCATGGTTGTTGAGTTCTCGGTCAATCGCTGCGGTAAATATCTCTACATCGGGGTGGGCTGCATGCAAAGTATTGATCCCTTGTGGAACCGTCAAAAGGCATAAGAACTTAATTGACTTGGGCTTGCACTCTTTCAATCGGCTAATCGCTGCAGCCGCCGAATTGCCAGTGGCCAGCATGGGGTCAACCACAATAATGTCGCGCTCTTCCATGTTTTTTGGCATCTTGAAGTAATACTCCACCGCCTGCAAGGT
>JBAXOC010000326.1:0-2104 GCA_037133455.1 Comamonadaceae bacterium
CGTATTTTTGCGGCTCAACGCCCAGGTTTGCAGTGGTGGCTTCAAGCCAAGGGGCCGGAGACGATTGTTCGGTTGGAGGAGTTGCCAGAGCACACGACCCCCCAACTGTCTTACAGCTTGCCGCAGTTTGGGATCACGATGCCGTTTCGCCCGACCGATTTCACGCAAGTGAATCCGCATATCAATCGGGTGTTGGTGTCGCGGGCTTTGGGTTTGCTCCACGTTCAAAAAACCGAACGGGTGATTGATTGGTTTTGTGGGCTCGGTAATTTCACCTTGCCACTGGCAACCCAGGCCCGCGAGGTCCTTGGGATTGAAGGCGCGGAATCACTGGTTGCGCGTTCCCGCGAGAACTTGGCATTGAATGTGGAACATGCGCCAACGCATACCGTTCTCGCGCCGACGTCTTTCGTGGCGCGTAATTTGTTTGAGATGACGCCGGCCTTGCTAACAGCCGATGGCAGCGCAGACAAGTGGTTGGTGGATCCGCCGAGGGAAGGGGCTTTTGCTTTGGTTCAAGCTTTAGCCGCGTTGCACCAGACACCAGAACTGCGAAACGGATGGACGCCCCCTCAGCGTATTGTTTATGTGAGTTGCAATCCCGCAACCCTGGCCCGTGACGCAGGCGTGTTGGTAACGGAGGCGGGCTATCGGTGTACAGCGGCGGGCATTGTGAATATGTTCCCCCATACGGCGCACGTAGAGAGCATTGCGGTTTTTGAGTTACTTTGATTAAGCGACCAAGGCCACCGACTTAACCTGGGCCCATACCGTTTGACCGGGCACTAATGCCAAGGTGTCTGTTGCGCGTGCCGTAATGCGAGCTAGAAAAATACTTTCTCCGCAGCGAAGGCGCACCAACACTTGGGAGGGATGGTGGTCTTGCGCGATAGAGTCCACTACACATGGCAGAATATTTTGAATGCTGGTGTGGCTAGGTTCGACACTCGCCAAACTCACATCGCGAGCCAAGACCCTGAGCCGCACCTTTTGCCCGACAGGGACGCCCGAATCACGCAACCACAAAGCGCCACCTAAAAAGTCGACTTTGGCCAAGTGCCAACGCAGGTCCCGTTCTTGAACGGTTCCTTCCAATAAAGCGCCCACATCATCGCCGAGGATGACGGGGGAGTCGATACCCGCCAAGACATCTGCAACCTGGCCGACCGCAGTGGCTTTTCCGTTTTCCATCACTACCAGCGTGTGCGCCAAACGCGCCACTTCGTCGGCTGCGTGGGTGACATAAAGCATCGGAATTTTGATCTCGTCGCGCAAGCGCTCAAGCCAGGGTAGGATGTCTTGTCGCCGCGCATGGTCAAGCGAGGCCAAGGGTTCATCAAGGAGCAGCAAGCGCGGTTGGAGCGCAAGCGCTCGCGCAATCGCCACCCGCTGGCGCTCTCCGCCGGAGAGTTGGTGGGTGCGGCGTTGAAGTAAATCCCCAAGCCCAAGCAGCGCAATCGCTTCGTCAAGAGAAGAAGGGTTCAGCCCTTTTTGGTCGCGGCGAACGCCAAAACGAAGGTTGTCGTGAACGTTCAAGTGATCAAAGAGACTGGACTCTTGAAAAACATAGCCCAAAGGCCTGCGCCAGGGGGGTAAGAAAACGCCGCTGGCGTGGTCTTGCCAAACAGAATCACCAATCTGTACCCGAGCCGATGGGGCTTTTTCTAACCCTGCCACACAACGCAGCACCGTGGTTTTGCCTGAGCCCGAAGCGCCATACAGAACCGTAATACCTTGGGCTGGGAGGTTAAGGTTCACGTCCAACGTAAAGTCTTGTCTTGCAAGCTCTAGCCGAATTTGAATGGCGCTCATAGACCGATGCGCATGTTGCGCCTTTGCAGCCGCCCAGCAGCGAGCAAAACGACAAATGAAAACACCAGCATGCCGCCCGCAAGCCAATGGGCCTGGGCGTACTCCATGGCTTCCACATGGCCATAGATTTGGGTCGATACCACGCGGGTTTGGCCGGGGATGTTTCCGCCCAGCATCATCACCACACCAAATTCCCCGACGGTATGGGCAAACGTCAAAATGGCCGCGGTCACAAAACCGGGCCGTGCCAAGGGCAGTGCGACGCTAAAAAACGCATCGATAGGCCGGGCGC
>JBAXOC010000327.1:0-2090 GCA_037133455.1 Comamonadaceae bacterium
TGCTTGTCCATCAAAACCTTAGGCGGTTTGTGATCTGGTATCTTCTGCCCCGCCATGTGAATAGGTCGCAGTGCAACCTGTGTTTTTCATCGACTACTCGGAGTTTAGTGTTTTAACCGCCGATTTAGCGGATTTAACTCGACCCGGCAGAAAAAGCTAGGGTTTGCTTGCAAGCGCCGTTCCGCCGGGCAGTAAAGCTCCAGTAGCGGCAGTTAACCCAGTATCAATCACAATGCTTTGGGTAAGTTCATCAGGCGTCAATGCCTTGCCGCCACACAGCGATTTAATGTCATTGGCCTTGAGATGGTCAGCGGTATTGAGCCCCACGTTGGCTAAGAGAACGGGGATGGCTAAAACAGGGCCGACGATAAGTAGCAATGATGGACCGGCAACGAGTTTGAATTGTTTTAAATCTTCGTGAACCCACGCGTTTTGACGGGCGTTTTGGCAATCGATCGACTCAAAAGCAGGATGCTGATTGTCTAGGCTGCCAATGGCTTTGGATGAATAGCTAGCGCAACCCGTCAAGCAGATTGCAGTCATCGTGATCAGTAAACGGTTTAAAACCATGGTTTCTGTCAATTCAAAGTGAAGGTTTTAGACCTTTCTACTTTGTCGTCCCTGAATTCACTTTAACGGGAATTGCCTAGCTGTGCAAGCGCAAGTTTCTCTTTTCTAAATAGGGGCGTTCGCTTAAGTGCCGCAGATCAATCAAAAGTATGTTTTTCGCCAAAGCTAATGTCGTAGTCGAGCAGTAACTCCTCCCCCGTTTTGATAACCCGCAATGTAACGAGTTGGCCATTTTTTCGAAATTTCACACTGGGTTTTTTTGAGTGGTTGAGATACACAGCCATGTTCAAGGTGTGCATACCCACGGATGGAATCTCCATCACTTCTTTATCGTAGTAGCAGAAGATATTGAGTTCTTTTTTTACACTTTTAGGAACACCTTGGAGTTCTTTATGTGTAAATTTAATTTCTTTAACCTCGTTCCATGTTCGCATGGGGTTGACCCCTTTGGGGATACTGCGAATCGCAAACACGCCAATGCCGTGAACTGGTGAGATGCCCAAGTGGCAGTAAACCTCTTCTTGCAGGTGTTTTAGGATTTTCTTTTTTAAGGTCGACATGGTGCTTTTCTTTTAGGTATGACGTCGTATCTGATTCCATACTTCAGGTTTGAAATCGGTATGCAATGGTGAGGTGGTGTCGAGCGCCAAAGGATGGTCGGCATCAGTCAGTGCCATCGCAAAAATCGGCTCATGGTCGGTCACGAAAAGCGCTTTGTAGCCATAGTCATCGACTGGCCCTAAGTTGTAGTATTGGTAGCTATTGTTGGCGGTCCAGCGAGAAGCTAAAAGGCAGGCGTAAATTCCTGGGGATTTATTTTTGTAGTCCCGATTCCATTGACAAAAACTTCCGTAGACCTGGCTGCGTTCTGGAAGCAAAATGGAAACATCGGTGAGTACGAGGTCGCCATTGGGGGCGTGAACTTGAATCAATAAGATGTCAAGGTCTCGGATGTAATCGACAAAACCTTCAACCTCTTGGTCGTGAATGTAATAGTTTGCGAAGTGTTCGCCGCCCATCGCGTAAACATCTTCAATGCTGACGTTTTTCCCAGCGATCACGCTGGTCGTTACGACCAAGTCTTTACACAACTTATCAAGCTCTTTGAATTTTCGACTTCGCCGCTCTTCAGTCCAAAACGCCTCTGAGCCCGCATGGACCAATCCATATTTGTCGTTAATGGGAACGCCATAAGGGCTCTCCGGTGGGATGGCGTAAACAATGAATGGCTTTTGGGCCATTGCAATCATCTCAGGAGAAACATTCACATAAGGACACAACGCATCCCAGCGCGATGTGTAGTAAAGAATCTCTTCGTGGTAGCTCTCAACACACAGATTTTCAGCGTTCCAAGATTGATGTTCTAGATCGAAGTGTTCAGGATTGCCTTGTGCGTGATCGTGAACCTCCGAGGTTGCTTGGGTTTCTGTAAATTGCATGCGCATGTCTATTTTTTTGGCTTAAAAGGACTGACTGGCAAGGTTTCTAATTCGAAGTAATCAGCATCGATTGCATAATTA
>JBAXOC010000328.1:0-2090 GCA_037133455.1 Comamonadaceae bacterium
AAGGCATTGACATGGTCAATACGTTTTCACATTCCACACTCGCCCCGCCTCCATCTACGCTCGGCCCCGGCACCTGGCTGTATGGGGGCTCACGGGCTTTAATGCGTCGGGTTTTGGCGAGTAACAGCGAAGAAAATACTTTCTCGATTGGCTTTAACGCTTGCAACAACTACGCCAACGGCGAACGCGCAATCAGCGAAGTGACATGCCCTATCTTGTTTTTAATGGGTGCCAACGACCAAATGACACCGTCTAAAGCCGCACAAAGTTTAGTTAAATTAGCCCCGCATGCCACGACAGTCACCGTTCAAGCGGGTCACTCTTTGATGAGCGAAGCCCCTGACGCGGTGCTGGATGCTTTGCTGCAATTTATAAAGAAATAAGTTTTACAAAACCTCTGCCAACATGCAGGGGTGCTTTAAGGTCTTAGACCAAAAATCTCCACCCTGAGGCCCTGAAGACAACAACAAAGCCCGGGCCAAGGGTTCAATCGACGTCTGCGCTGGATCAATCAGTACGATAAAACGGGCGTCACGCTCTTCTCCTTGCTCTTCTTGCAAAAGGCCGATCCAATCAAGCGCCATCAGCGCTTCTGTCACTGGTTCTAATTGCAAAGAATCAACGCTTAAGTGGTCACATAACTGCGCCATCGTTTGGCCTTTTGAGCGATGACCGTCAACACCTAGCGAGCGTGACCATTGCAGTTGTTGAAGCACCTCTAAAGCCAATTGAAAACGCACACCAGGGCCAACTCTGCGCTTTGGCAGACCCGCCAACAAACTGGGCACATGGGCGGTGAGTGCAGCGCCCAACAGTACGATGACCCACGCCAAGTAAATCCAAATCAACAAAATCGGCAAGGTAGCAAACGCCCCATAGACCGCCGAATAGGTGGGCACTTTTGCTAAATACATGGCCAGTATTTTTTTAGCCAGCTCTAAACCCGCCGCGACCAATACCCCGCCCATCCACGCATGGCCCCATCGCACATGGGTATTGGGAACGAAATGGAACAGCGCGGCCATCCCCGCAGCAACCATTAAAAATTGCACACTATCCAAAATAAACCCAAAACCACCGGGCATATCCAAGACCAAGCCCTTGGATGCAGAGACGGCGTAAGACGTCATGGTCACGCTGGCTCCCAGTAGCAGCGGCCCCAAAGTCATTGCAGCCCAATACAACAAAATACGCTTTCCTAAGGGGCGAGGTGTTCTCACACGCCAAATGCTGTTGAGCGTGCGGTCAATCGTAAAAATCAAGGCAAACGCTGTCACCGCGAGAGCGGCCAAGCCTGCGGTCCCTAACTTACTGGCTTTACCGGCAAACTGGTTGAGATACCCTAGCACTTGGCGGGCAATGTTGTCTGGTACCAAACTCTCGATAAGCCACTTTTGCAAAACGTCTTGAAACTTCGCAAACATGGGGAATGCGGTAAAAATCGCCAGCGCTACCGTAATAAAAGGGACCAAGGCGATGGTGGTGGTAAAGGTCAGGCTACTGGCAGTCAGACCCAAACGGTCTTCCCGAAAGCGCTCGCGCAGGGTAGAAACCGCATGAAACCACGGCACATGGGCTACATCTTGGAGCCATTCTTGAAAACGTTGGAATAATCGCATGGCCGCTATGATGCCATTGACATGAAATTACCCGAAAACTTACCCGCTTCTTCCATTCCCTTGAACCTCCATAACGTCAACCTCAGCCGATGGCTTGCTGTGGGCAGTTTAGTCGGGCTGATTGTGCTCAGTGTCGCCTGGGAGCTTTACCTTGCCCCCATCAAAACAGGCGGCTCCTTGTTAGCGCTTAAAGCCGTGCCTTTGTGCTTCCCTTTGGCGGGCCTGCTTAAAAACCGGATGTACACCTACCGATGGGTCAGCCTCATGGTTTGGCTGTATTTCACAGAAGGCGTTGTTCGGGCGTATAGCGACCGAGCGCCGAGCAGCTATTGGGCTCTGTTGGAAGTCTTTTTGTGCCTGACTCTATTTGCAGCTTGCGCGATGCACGTGCGCATTCGTCTGCGCCATGCCAAGGTCATTGCGGTATGAATAGGTCTGAATTCTTAGAACAATTGCGCACTATTGTTGGGC
>JBAXOC010000329.1:0-2080 GCA_037133455.1 Comamonadaceae bacterium
GCATCTATTGAAGACTGCCCATGTCGGCCATTGGAGTTTTTGACAGCGGCGTTGGCGGATTAAGCGTTTTAAAAGCGCTTCAAGAAGTCCTGCCGCTTGAAACATTTATTTACGTCTCCGACGCCGGCTACGCGCCTTATGGAGAGCGCGATATTACGCACGTTCTTAATCGCTCTCGAACGATCGCCCATTATTTACAGGAAGTTCGACACATCAAAGCCTTGGTCGTTGCTTGCAATACCGCTACGGCTGCTGCTATTGCAGACCTGCGACTTCGCTACCCGACCCTGTCCATCATTGGCATTGAACCGGCGCTAAAACCCGCAGCCGCCATGACAAAAACAGGGCGCATTGGCGTGATGGCTACACGAAGTACGCTGCAAAGCGAAAAGTTTCAAAGCTTATTAGCGTCTCAACCTGCGAATATCCAGTTCATCACGCAAGCCTGCGACGGCTTAGCTGCAGCCATTGAACAGGGAGATCAGAAATTGATTGAGTCGCTTTGCACGACCTACACCCAAGCTTTGGGTCCCTTTGGCAATGAAAACGGACACATCGACACGCTTGTTTTGGGTTGTACGCACTATGCGTTTGCAACGAAAACGATCATCGATTTGATTGGGCCTGGAATACAGCTTTTGGAGGGGGGAATCCCTGTAGCACGCAGAACACGCGCTCTGTTAGAAGAACTCGGTAGGGTCAACGGCGCTGCGGCGCAAAAAACAACCCCGAACTCCAGTGCCTTAGAACTTCTTACCACCGGCGAAGGTGCGCCCCTTCAAAATGCTGCATACCGGTGGCTAAATGATAAGACCCAAGTACAGCGAGTGGATATGGGGGCTGGTTCATAAAACCAAAAGATGGCCTGTCCGACAGGAATCGAACCTGTGACCTACAGCTTAGAAGGCTGTTGCTCTATCCAACTGAGCTACGGACAGTTGCGGGAGAAATCACCGGAAATGAAAATGCCAAAGGCAAAGCTTTGGCAAATAAAATGGTCGGGGCGAAAGGATTCGAACCTTCGACCCTCTGGTCCCAAACCAGATGCGCTACCAGGCTGCGCTACGCCCCGACAGCTGGTATTCTAACCGCCTGAAACGCAGCACCAAGCCATGCTAAAAAAAAATTCCCTCACACCCCACTTCATTGATATTCGGGGCACCCGATAAATGGCCGAAACCCCATTGCCGTGGCTTGCGCCTCAAGCGCCCTTTCCCTCGGCTCACTCGGCATGGGATGCGCATTCGCCAGCCCCTGGACTTCTTGCAGCGGGCGGGGCGTTAGACATCGACACGCTCAAAAGCGCCTATGGTCAAGGCATTTTTCCATGGTTTAGTGAGGGGCAACCCATTTTGTGGTGGAGTCCTGAACCGCGTATGGTTTTGAAAGTGAATGACTTTATTCTGCATCGATCATTCAAGAAAAGCCTGTTTCGGTTTTCGCAAGATTCGGATTCTGAAATCCGAATAGACACCTCATTTGAGGAGGTCATTGGATCTTGCGCCCTTGCAATTCGAAATCAGCAATCAGGAACATGGATCGTGCCTGCGATGGTGCAAGCCTATATCGAAATGCATCAGCACGGGTATGCCCACAGCATTGAAGTTTGGAAAAATAAAAAATTGGTTGCTGGCTTGTATTGCATCGCTTTAGGCAAAGCCGTCTTTGGCGAATCCATGTTTACGACCGTCCCCGACGGCTCCAAAATCGCCCTTGCCGCACTCCTCGCTTTATGTAAACAACAAGGCGTGAAATGGATTGATTGCCAACAAAATACGGACCATTTAGCGAGTCTGGGCGCCGCCCCGATTAGCAGGGCAGAATTTCTTAATGGCGTCGATGATGCCAAGGCCCTTCCCTCCTTGGATTGGCGTTTTACACCTTTATACTGGAATCAGATTTTGTCGTCGCCCTGAGTTCCCATGACTGACCTCAAAGACCTTCCACTTCAAACCCTGCAGTTTTACGCGACTGCGTCTTATGACTGCAGCTATTTGCCAGCGCGCCACGCCCGCTCGCAGGTCGCAACGCCAAGCCATTTAATCAACAACACCACCTACTCGGAACTCGTTGCCAGTGG
>JBAXOC010000330.1:0-2058 GCA_037133455.1 Comamonadaceae bacterium
GACCGGGCGTTGCGCAAAGAAATTCAAGTGGTTTTTCAAGATCCTTATGCGTCGCTTTCGCCGCGCATGACGGTGCAAGACATCGTTGGCGAGGGTTTGCGGCTGCACCAATCTCAGCTGAGTGAGCAGGAAATGCAAGTCAAGCTGATTTCCGTTTTAGAGGAAGTGGGCTTGTCTGACAAGCAGTTTCCTGGCCTGTTACAGCGCTACCCGCACCAGTTTTCAGGCGGACAACGCCAGCGTTTGGCGATTGCGCGGGCCTTGGTGGTCGGGCCGCGGGTGCTTGTCTTGGATGAGCCTACCAGCGCCTTGGATATCAGCCTGGCGCAGCAGGTGTTGGCCTTGTTGGCCCAGTTGCAAAGGGATCGGGGCCTGAGCTATGTTTTGATTACCCACGATATTGCGGTGATCCGAGCGATGGCCCACCAGGTGATGGTTCTGAAAAATGGCACCGTGGTCGAAATGGGCGAACACGCCGAGGTTCTTGACCATCCACAGCATCCCTATACCCAAACCTTGCTTGCCGCTTCGCTATAAATCCTTAAAAATCAAGGCTCTACTGCTGTTTTTGCAGTACAATCCAAGCTTCACGACCAAACGGGCGGGTATTTACCGCCCGTTTTTTTTGGTCGATTGTTTTTCGATGTTGCAGAAAGTTTTTGCAGCATCTTTTGTTTAAAGCGGAACTTCGTAGCGTGGCATTGCAAGAAATCGTAGCGCAAATCGTCACCGGCCTGGGCTATGACTTGGTCGAGATTGAGCGTTCAGCGGGTGGTTTGCTTCGCATCACGATTGATTTGCCTTGGGTGAAGGCTGCCGAGGGGCAAGAGCAGGTTGAGCAGTTTGTGAATGTGGAAGATTGTGAAAAAGTCACGCGCCAGTTGCAATTTGCTCTCGAAGTCGATGCGATTGAGTACCGCCGGTTGGAGGTTTCTTCACCGGGTATTGACCGCCCGCTTCGCCATGTGGCGGATTTTGAGCGGTTTGTCGGGCATATGGTTGATGTGAATTTGAAGGCAGCTATTGGAGCCGCAGCGACAGGACTCGTGAGCGCGACCCGAAAGAAGTTTCGGGGAACGCTAGAGCGAACGGTGGATGCGCAGGGTGCGGTGGGTTGGCAAATCGTTTGGAGCGACGCGCCACCGGTCAAGCCAGGCCAACGGGTGAGCAAGAAGCGGGTATTGCCGCCCTTGCAAGCTTTGGGTTTTACGTTGGATGAATTGCGCGAAGCGCGGTTAGCACCGATTGTGAGTTTTAAGGGGCGACAAGGGTTGCCAGGTTTGGGTTCTCAGGACCTAGACCCCATTTCGTAGTCATTGAATAGAGTGTTCAGGAGAGTCAAGGCATGAATCGCGAATTGTTAATGTTGGTGGAAGCTATTTCACGTGAAAAAAATGTAGAGCGTGACGTGGTGTTGGGCGCTGTTGAAGCTGCTTTGGCACAAGCCACAAAAAAACTGTATGCCGGTGATGTAGATATTCGTGTTGCGCTTGACCGTGACAGCGGCAACTACGAAACCTTCCGCCGTTGGCACGTCGTTCCCGATGAGGCCGGTTTGCAATTGCCTGACCAAGAAATTTTGCATTTCGAAGCCAAAGAGCAAATTGCAGACATTGAAGTGGACGAATACATTGAAGAGGCGATTGAATCGTTTCCCATTGGCCGTATCGGCGCCATGGCGGCCAAGCAAGTCATTCTGCAAAAAATTCGTGATGCTGAGCGTGAAATGCTGCTTAATGAATTCATGTCCCGGGGCGACAACATCTTTGTTGGTACCGTTAAGCGCATGGACAAAGGCGACATCATTGTTGAAAGCGGCCGGGTAGAAGGCAGACTGCGCCGCACAGAAATGATTCCCAAAGAAAATCTGCGCGTAGGCGACCGGGTTCGCGCGATGATCATGGAAGTCGATTTGACTCTGCGCGGAGCGCCGATTATTTTGTCGCGCTCAGCCCCTGAGTTCATGATCGAGTTGTTCCGCCAAGAAGTGCCTGAAATTGAGCAAGGCTTGCTGGAGATTAAATCTTGCGCCCGTGACCCCGGTTCTCGCGCCAAGAT
>JBAXOC010000331.1:0-2050 GCA_037133455.1 Comamonadaceae bacterium
GCGCCAAGCCCGGATGCAGACGTCAGCGGCCGGTTTGAACTGATTATTGGCAGTGATATTTTGTACGAACGCGATGAGGGCGGCGCACTCGCCGACTTCATTGAAAGCCACGCCGCTGCAAGTTCAGAAGTGTGGGTGGTAGACCCCAACCGGGGCAACCGGGCCCACTTTCACCGCAACATGACCGCGCTTGGATTTTCCTTAGTTGAAGAAAAAATCGACCGCTCAAGCCATGGCGACATAGACGCTTACAAAGGCCGGATGCTGACGTATTCCCGGGCGATGTAGTTCCAGCTAAGCTGAGGGTATTTTTCGGCTTCTTTCCAAGCGTCATTGAATTGAGGCAAACTCCTCTGCGAAGAACCGAATCCTTGCCACTTTGCCTATGTACCAATCGTTAAAAACAGTCAGCAGAACCACTAGCTCGTTCGCACTCGCAATGGTGTTGGTGCTGGCCTTGTCGGCCTGCTCAAGCCTTCTGCCGTCGCCCCCCCCCGCAAGCAAGCATTGCGCCGCAATGGTTGGCCCCCTTGCCGCACCAAGGTAGCGTGGGAGCGTTGTCGCAGTGGTGGCAGCAGCAAGGCGACCCCTTGCTCGTGTCCTTGATCGAAGCAGCGCAGCGCCAAAGCCCAACAGTTGCCAAAGCCGCAACGCGCATTGAAGAAGCTCGCGCCAACCAAGCGTTGGCTAACTCTGCGCTGCTCCCAAACCTGAGCGCCCAAATCGGCTCGACCCGCGGTGTGTCACAAGTTGGGATTCCGGTTGCAACGAGCACACAGCTTGGTGTTCTTGCGTCGTGGGAGCTCGATGTGGTGGGCGCCAACAGCGCAGTCAGCAAAGCCTCGGTAGCCCAAGTCGAAGGATCACAGGCGCAGTGGCATGAAGCCCGAGTGTCTGTGGCCGCTGAAGTGGCGAACGTGTATTTTTCGCTGTTTGGTTGCAGGCAAATGCAAGCCTTGGCCCAAGGCGATGCGCAGTCGCACCAAGAAACAGCCCGCCTGATAGCGATCAATGCCAAGGCGGGTTTTGTTGCGGAGTCGATTGCCGCACTCGCCCGCGCCAATGCCGCTGACAGCAACAGCCGTTGGACCCAGCAAACCGGGCAATGTGAAATTTTGACGAAAAGCTTGGTCCTTCTAACGGCCATGCCAGAAGCTGAGTTGAAAGCCCGGTTACAAAAAAGTTTCGAGCAGCCTAAAAAAGCGCTTCCGTTTGCAGTGCCTAGCGTGCCTGCGCAAACGATTACCCAACGCCCGGATGTGTATTCCGCAGAGCGCGATTTGCTGGTCGCTGCGGCCCAAGTGGGTAGCGCCAAAGCACAGCGCCTTCCGCGCTTGAGCTTGAACGGATCGATTGGCGCTTTGCGCGTCGGAACAGGTGGCATTGAGCAAGATGAATCAACCTGGTCGTTCGGCCCGCTGACTTTGAGTCTGCCCCTGTTTGACGGCGGCCGGCGAGTGGCAGCGGTAACCGCTTCTGAGAGCGCCTACCAAAGCGCCATCGTGGGCTACCAATTCAAGGTACGTAACGCGGTGCGCGAGGTTGAAGAGGCCTTGGTCAACTTAAACAGCAGCCAAGCCCGCGAAACCGACTCCCAAGTCGCCAGCCAAGGCTACGGTCAATCACTGGCAGCAACCCAGGCGCGGTTTAACCAAGGCATGGCCAACCTGGTCGAGCTCGAAGACGCCCGTAGAAATGCCTTCGCAGCCCACTCGGCATTACTCGGATTACAAATGCAGCGCAATCTCGCGTGGGTCGCTTTGTACCGTGCCGTAGGGGGTGGTTTTGAGCCCCAGCAGTCCAACGTTAATTAGTAAAGAGTTTTGACATGAACCGTAATCAAACCCAACCCCGCGCACTGGGCATCTTCTCAACCTTTCTTTTGACTTGCATTGGCCTTGGAATGGGCTTGTATGGAGTCAATGCTGCAGAGCCCAGCAAACCCACAGTTGCAGCATCAAAGCCCGCAGAAAAACCTGCTGAAAAGCCACAAGATAAGCCAGTAGAAAAACCCGTAGAAAAGGTGGCTGCGAAAGCGGCTTTAACCGTC
>JBAXOC010000332.1:0-2035 GCA_037133455.1 Comamonadaceae bacterium
ACAAATCGCCAGGTATCTTCGCCTGTTTGTTGGCCTCGCGCTGGACCGCCGAGAACGGCTACAAATTTTACAACCTCGGTCCCGTGGACGACTATGGTTACAAGGCCCTCTTTGTGACGGACTTCGAGCCTATTTTTGCACTGGCCATGACCGATCCTGCGCATCCTTTGGCCTTAGACACCACCTCGCCCTTGCACACGGATTTCAAACCTGAGGTTTGGAACCGGATTCACCGCCATCAGTGAGATCCACTCCTGTTTCCTTGCCTGCCCTCCAACGAACGCACCATGTCTAAGATTAAAAATAAGCTGCTCAAACACTTGCAAGAAGAGGTGTATTGCCGGCTCGGCGTCTCACCGGTACACGGCATTGGTGTGTTTGCGGTTCGTGCCATTCCCAAGGGCGTCAATCCCATGCGTACGTGGCATCCCTTGAAGGAGGTTCCCTTGGCCCTCAAGGCGCTAAAGGGCTTGCCCAAAGGGGTGCGTCAAGAACTGGACATGTTTTGCTACTACAACAAAGAGGTGATGCACATTCCTTCTGTGGGCATGAACACCATGAACATGGCGGTGTATTTGAATCACTCGAAAAAACCCAGTGTGAAGTACCTGAAAAATGGCCAACTGGTCACCTTGAAAGCGGTGCGAACGGGTGAGGAGTTGATGTTGGACTATGACATCAGCTTTGGTGAGATCCATACTTTCGAATAAATGCGGCATCACTCTGGGGTCTGTAAGCCCAAGTGCATGAAAATTGGGTTCGGTATTTTTTGTTTGTTGAAATAAATGGAGGTTCAATATGGAGAAGCCAACTCATACGCAAGTCATTGGCATCACCAGTGGTAAATCAGGTGTTGGCAAGACCACGGTGTCGGTCAATCTGGCGGCGGCACTGCATGACATGGGTTACGACGTGATGCTGCTGGATGCCAACACCAGTGCCTCGAACGCGCAGGTGGCTTTGGGTTCCAAGTGCCCTTTGAACTTGGCCGATTTCGTCAGCGGCGGCAAAGATCTGAAAGACATCATCCATAAGCGGCATTACGGTATTCAGTTGATTGATGGAGCGAACACCATCGGTCAGATGACGAAACTCAATCCGGAGCAGGCGACAAGGGCGCTCAAGCAATTCAGTGACTTGGAAGATACATTGGATTTTTTGATCATCGATTTACCGCCTGGGACGGACCCCTCTGTGTTGTCCTTCATGGCCGCTACTGGCCGACGCTTGGTGGTGGTGCGCTGCAGCGACAAAGAAGGACTGGCCGACGCCTATGCCATGATCAAAATTTTATGCAGTGACTTTAATTTAGATCGAATCTATGTCATCGCCAATGGTGCGCAAACGTTGGAAGATGGGCAAAAGTTATTTGACCATCTCAACACCGTGGCCACTAAATTTTTGAATCGCCAACTTCACTTTTTAGGCAGTGTGGTTCAAGATGAATTGATGGTCGAAGCCGCGCAAAATCACAAGGCCGTGACCGAGTTTGCACCCACCAGCACCGCAGCCAGAGACTTCCGACATTTGGCGAAGGCGACCAGTGAATTGGACCGCAAGCAATACGAAGAAGGTGGTCTGGGTCACTTTGTGCAGCGCATCATCCACTTGCATGAATTGAAGACGTCTTGAGTGTGCGCAGGGGCCCTGTCTTGTGCCCGTGCGACAGGCCGGCGCTGGTCTTGGCTTTAAGATGGCCACATGCTCAATCTCGACCCACCCCCACTTGAATATTTTGCCGATCTGTCCGTGCTTGTTGGACAGCCTCAAGAGGTCGGCCCCACAGTGCATGGGCTGCGCCGATTAATTCCGATTCTGGGTGGCGAAGTCCAAGGCCAAGATTGGTCGGGCCGTGTCTTACCGGGCGGTGCTGATTTTCAGTTGATCTTGAACCCCCGCATGGCCGAGTTGGACGCTCGCTATGTGATCGAGACCGATGGCGGTGATTTGATCCACGTACAAAACAGGGCCGTGCGCACGGCTGCACCGGAGGTCATGGCGCGCTTGATACGCGGCGAACCCGTGGATCCGGCGG
>JBAXOC010000333.1:0-2030 GCA_037133455.1 Comamonadaceae bacterium
CTTCTAACGTGAACGTGGTTGAAGAGATGGTCAACATGATTGAGACCCAACGCGCCTACGAGATCAATTCCAAAGCGATCTCTGCAGTTGACGGAATGCTCAAGTACATCAACCAAAACATGTAACAGGCATTTGCCATGACAAGTCCAACAAACGCCACTTCCATTCGCGTCGCCGCAACCCTTCTTGCCGCTTTAGGCATGGGGGCCTGCACGGTCCTACCGGTCGAGCCAATGAAGCATTCCGAAGGTTTTACGCCGGTGTACCCCATGGCCCAAGAGCAAGCCGCTCAGGCCACCGGAGCCATTTACAACGGCCGTTTGAGCGAAAACTTTTTTGGCCGCGGGCGCAGTTTTCAAGTAGGCGATGTGATCACGGTAATTTTGGATGAATCCGCAACCGCCAAACGCAGCCAAGTCGGCAGCTTAAGCCGCGCTTCGACCAACGACGTACTTAAAGGCAACAACGCAGTCATTGCTGCTGCTGGAAACTTTTTAGGTGGCGCCAGCACCCTAGGCGCAACCGTTACCAACAAAGGCACTGGCACAGCGGACCAATCTGCAACCCTGACGGGCTCTGTGGCTGTGTCTGTGATTGAGATCATGGCCAACGGTAACCTCGTTTTACGCGGGGAAAAGCAAGTGGCTTTGACCGAAGGTTCTGAAGTGATTCAGGTCGCAGGCGTCGTTCGCGCTGAAGACATCGCGCCAAACAACACTGTCGCATCTCGCCGCTTGGCGAACGCCCAAATTGCCTACCGTGGCACGGGTGATCTTGCCGCTACCAGCCGCGCCGGTTGGGGCACGAGCGGCCTGCTCAAACTGTGGCCCTTCTAAAAATGAAAAAATTCGTACGCTCCTTGCCCTTGGTGGCGTTGCTGTGGGCGTTGCCTTTTGCTGCGGCGCATGCTGACCGCATCAAAGACCTCACCAGCATGGCCGCCATGCGTGGCAACCAATTGATCGGCTACGGCTTGATCGTCGGTTTGCAAGGCACGGGCGATGGATCCGACCTGTCGTTTACCACCCAAAGCATGAAAACCCTGCTTAACCGCATGGGCGTGAACCAAGAAAACCCGCTCAGCGACTTTGAAGCAGCTACCAGCGGCGGCAAGATTGACCTGAAAAACGTCGCGGCCGTCATGGTCACGGCCGACCTGCCTGGCATGGCCAAACCCGGCCAACGCATTGACATCAATGTCGCCGCCATTGGAAAAGCCACCAGCTTGCGCGGAGGCAGCTTGCTATTGACCAGCCTTCGCGGGGTCGACGGTCAAACCTACGCGATCGCCCAAGGCTCGCTCACGGCCATGGGCATTGACGCTGGCGCTGCCGGCTCGAAAGTGTCTGTAGGGGTTACCACTTCGGCGCGTATTCCTAGCGGCGCAACGGTTGAAAAAGCCGTTGACAACCCTTTTGACAAAGCCGACAACGTTTTGCTCAACTTGCGCGAAAGCGATTTCACAACCGCGTCCAGCATTATTCAAGCGATCAACGCCAAATTTGGCGCTGACGTTGCCACAGCCATTGACGGCGTATCCATCGTCGTTCGGGCGCCCATGGACAGTAGCCAACGCGTCTCGTTCATGAGCATGATCGAAAATATCGACGTCCAACCCGGCGAGCCGCCCGCCCGCGTGGTGGTGAACGCACGAACAGGCACCGTCGTGATTAGCCGCAACGTGCGCGTCTTTGCCGCAGCCGTAACCCACGGAACCATCAGCGTCTCGGTTGCAGCAACGAACGAAGTGTCTCAACCCGGCGCGTTGTCTAACGGAACCACCCAAGCGGTTCAAAACGCGGATATCAAAGTCACTGAACCCAACAAGCCGATGTTCTTGTTCCAGCCGGGCGTTGATTTACGTCAAATTGTGGACGCAGTTAACCAAGTGGGCGCGACGCCTTCGGCCTTGATTGCGATCTTAGAAGCCCTTAAAAGTTCCGGTAGCCTACGCGCCGAGCTCTTGGTGATCTAAACAGCAGCACATTGACACTATGGACCCGCTCTCTAACGCCCTCCCCCCCTCGGCC